>NZ_LZIZ01000023.1:0-19309 GCF_001666915.1 Mycobacterium sp. E3339
CGCGGGGGTCGACCTCAACCGCGTGGTGGAGGGCGGCGCCGGCTATACCGATCGGCTGGTCCCGGCGCTGTCCGCGGCCTTCGAGGCGGTGTTCTGCTATCCCGGTCCGACCGTCGCGGCGATCAACGGCGCCGCCATCGCGGGCGGCTGCGTGCTCGCCTGCGCCTGCGACCGCCGCCTCATCGGCCCGCGGGCGCAGATCGGGGCGGCCGAGGTGCGCGTCGGCGTGCCGTTCCCGGTCGCCGCGCTGGAGGTCATGCGCTACGCCTGCGGGGATCGCGCCGAGGAAGTGCTGCTGGGCGGTCTTAACTACCGGGGCGACGACGCCGTGGCGCGCCGACTCGCCCATCGCGTGGTCGACGACGACCTGCTGGAGGCGGCGGTGGCCGAGGCGAACGATCTCGGCGGCATCCCGGCCGGCGCCTATCGCCAGACCAAGTCCCAACTGCGGGCGCCGACGCTGGCGCGGATTCGCGACGGCGGCGCCATCGACGACGCGGTCCGCCGGATGTGGGGCGCGGACGAGACCCTGCAACGCATCGCCGCCTACGTGGAGCGCCTGCGGCGGCGCGACTGATCAGCGCCAGCTATTCCTCATCGAGGGCCACCCCACCGCGGGTGCGCCGGCGCCGCATCCGGTGCGACCCCTTGCCCGTCGGGCGGCGATTGCGCAGCCTGGCCTGGGCTTCCTCGGTCTCCCCGGTCTCAGAGGCCTCCTCGGGCTCCGGGGTGGCCTCGTCCGCCGGCGCGGGCGCCTCGGCGGGTTCGGGGGCCTCGGGCTCGGGAGTCTCGGTCCCGGCCTTGACGGCCTCGGTCTCCTCCGCCTCGGTGGTCTCGGCGTCCTCCTCGGCTTCGTCCGCCTCGGCCTCCTCGGCCTCGGCGTCGTCCTCCTCGGCTTCGGCGGCCTCGCCGTCGGCCTCCTCGCCCTTCTTGCGGCGCAGTCGGCGCTTCTTGGGTTCCTTCGCCTTGATCGGTTTGGGCGGTGGCGGCGGCAACTCGGCGACGAAGGACAGGTAGAACGCGAAGAATCCGATCAGCGCGATCGCGGCGGCCGCCCCGTAAATGGCGAACAGATACTGCCCCGCGGTGTCCAGGCTCAGCCAGATCTCACTGATCGCGGTCCCGATGATCAGCACGCCCGCCAGCACGTGGGCCACGATCGAGGCGACCCTGAGGTTCAGGGCCAGCTGCGGGGTCCCCAGCTCCGGCCTGCGCACCCGCAACAGGTTGAACACCACCGGCAGCGCGGCCAGGGCGAACAGCGCGCCCGTCGTGATCCGCAGCGCCGTCCCCAACGAATGGGAGGTGTCGCCCATCAGCTCCGGCCAACGGGGCAACACGAAAAAGAAGTAGAGGACGCCGGCAAGGAGGGAGAACAGCAGGTGCCACGGCACGGCAATCTTGCGCCCCATACCCCTCCTCGTGCTGGTGAGTTCACGCCAGCCTAAAGGCGGCCAACCCGAATCCATATCAATTCGTGCCGGTCCGCATGGCGGACCAATTGCGGAGGATGCGGGATTTGAACCCGCGAGGGCTGTTAACCCAACCCGCGTTCCAGGCGAGCGCCATAGGCCACTAGGCGAATCCTCCGTGGCCATGGTAACCGAGGCCGCCATAGCGACCGCGAGTCAGTCCGCGCCAGGTATTACACTCGCGGTGGACCCCGCGCGGCGTCTATCCTGTGAACTCCCCCAGGGCCGGAAGGCAGCAAGGGTCAATGGGCTCTGTCGGGTGCGCGGGGTCCCCTATATCCACCAGTGGCGACCCGCTTCGCCCGGCTCCGCCGCGCTTGCGATCGCCACTGGGTTTGATGAGTGGTGACCCGCTGCGCCCGGCTTCGCCGCGCTTGCGATCACCACCAGGAGCAGCGAAAGGGTCCATCGTGTCGCTGGATTCCCTCAGCCCGGAAGAGCTTGCCGCCGCCCACGCGCGCAACCAGCAGGATTACGCGGATCTGCAGGCCAAGAGGTTGTCCCTCGATCTGACCCGTGGCAAACCGGCGCCGCAGCAGCTCGACCTGTCCAACCAGCTGCTGAGCCTGCCCGGCGACGACTACCGCGACAGCGAGGGCACCGACACCCGCAACTACGGGGGCCTGCACGGCCTGCCCGAGCTGCGGGCCATCTTCGGCGAGCTGCTCGGCATCCCGGTGCCCAACCTGATCGCCGGCAACAACTCCAGCCTGGAGCTGATGCACGACCTCGTCGCCTTCTCGATGCTGTACGGCGGCGTCGACTCGCAGCGGCCCTGGAAGGACGAACCGAGCGTCAAGTTCCTGTGCCCGGTCCCCGGCTACGACCGGCACTTCGCGATCACCGAGACGATGGGCATCGAGATGATTCCCGTCCCGATGCTGGCCGAGGGGCCCGACGTCGACCTGATCGAGGAGCTGGTGGCCGCCGATCCTGCGATCAAGGGCATGTGGTCGGTGCCGGTGTTCGGCAACCCCACCGGCATCACCTACTCGTGGGAGACGGTGCGCCGGCTGGTTCAGATGCGCGCGGCCGCGCCGGACTTCCGGCTGTTCTGGGACAACGCTTACGCGGTGCACACGCTGACGCACGAATTCATCCGGCAGGTCGACGTGCTCGGGCTGGCGGCCAAGGCCGGCAACCCCAACCGGCCCTACGTCTTCGCGTCCACCTCCAAGATCACCTTCGCCGGCGCGGGCGTCAGCTTCCTGGGCGGCTCACTGGGCAACATCGCGTGGTACCTGCAATACGCGGGCAAGAAGTCGATCGGCCCTGACAAGGTCAACCAGCTGAGGCACCTGCGCTTCTTCCGCGACGCCGACGGAGTGCGCCTGCACATGCTGCGCCACCAGCAGATCCTGGCGCCCAAGTTCGAGTTGGCGCTGGACATCCTGGACAAGCGGCTGAGCGACTCCAAGATCGCGTCATGGACCGAACCGCAGGGCGGCTACTTCATCAGCCTCGACGTGTTGCCCGGCACCGCGCGGCGGACAGTGGCCCTGGCCAAGGACGCGGGGATCGCAGTGACCGAGGCGGGCGCGTCGTTCCCGTACCGAAAAGACCCGGACGACAAGAACATCCGGATCGCGCCCACCTTCCCGTCGCTGCCGGACCTGCGCGACGCGGTCGACGGGCTGGCCACCTGCGCGTTGCTCGCCGCCTCGGAATCGCTGCTGTCACCGTCCGCATTCAGTGTGCGCTGAGGGCGACGACACGCCGCGAGAGTCGACCGCACGTTCACACCGGAAGCCGCTGCCGCACACTCGACGCCAGCCGCGCTCCAGTCGGCCGGCGCCGGTAGCCTGCTGACCGTGGCCCTCTACCGCAAGTACCGACCGGCAACCTTCGCCGAGGTGGTGGGGCAGGAGCACGTCACCGAGCCGTTGTCGATCGCCCTGGAAGCCGGCCGCATCAACCATGCGTACCTGTTCTCCGGGCCGCGCGGCTGCGGGAAGACCTCGTCCGCGCGGATTCTGGCCCGCTCGCTGAACTGCGTGCAGGGCCCGACGGCGACGCCGTGCGGGGTCTGCGAATCGTGCACGGCGCTGGCCCCCAACGCCCCCGGCAGCATCGACGTGGTGGAGCTGGACGCCGCCAGCCACGGCGGCGTGGAGGACACCCGCGAGCTGCGGGACCGGGCGTTCTACGCGCCCGCGCAGTCGCGCTACCGGGTGTTCATCATCGACGAGGCGCACATGGTGACCACGGCGGGGTTCAACGCGCTGCTCAAGATCGTGGAGGAACCGCCCGAGCACCTCATCTTCATCTTCGCCACCACCGAACCGGAGAAGGTGCTGCCCACCATCCGGTCGCGCACCCACCACTACCCCTTCCGGCTGCTGCCGCCGAAGACCATGCGCGCGTTGATCGGGCGGATCTGCGAGCAGGAGGGCGTCGCCGTCGACGACGCGGTGTACCCGCTGGTGATCCGCGCCGGCGGTGGCTCCCCGCGCGACACGCTGTCGGTGCTCGACCAGCTGCTGGCGGGTGCCGAGGGGAACCACGTCACCTACCCGCGGGCGCTCGGGCTGCTGGGCGCCACCGACGTCGCGCTGATCGACGACGCGGTCGACGCCCTCGCCGCGTCGGACGCCGCCGCGCTGTTCGGTGCGGTGGAGTCGGTGATCGACGCGGGCCACGACCCACGCCGCTTCGCCACCGACCTGCTGGAACGGTTCCGCGATCTCCTCGTGCTGCAGGCGGTTCCGGACGCGGTCAGCCGCGGCGTGGTGGACGCCCCGGAGGACGTGCTCGACCGGATGCGCGACCAGGCGACCCGCCTCGGGTCGGCCACGCTGACGCGCTACGCCGAGGTCGTGCAGGCGGGCCTGGGGGAGATGCGCGGCGCGACGGCCCCGCGCCTGCTGCTCGAGGTCGTATGCGCGCGGCTGCTGCTGCCCTCGGCCAGCGACACCGAGTCGGCGCTGCTGCAACGCGTCGAGCGGATCGAGTCCCGGTTGGACATGTCCATCCCCGCCGCCGAGGTGGCCGCCGCGCATCCGCCGCGGCCGGCGGTCGCTGCTCCCGTGCGGCCGCGCAGGGAGGCCACCCCGCCCCGGGAGGCGGCCCCGCCCAGGTCCGCTCCGCCCGTGCCCATGCCGGAGGCCGTCCCCGAACCGGTCCCGCCGCCCGCGATCCCCGAGCCGGTCCCGGAACCGGCCCCCGAACCGGCCGCCGCGCCCGGCGAACTCAACGCGGCGGCCGTGCGAACGATGTGGCCGACGGTGCGCGACAAGGTGCGCCAGCGCAGCCGCACCACCGAGGTGATGCTGGCCGGTGCCACCGTGCGCGCCCTCGAGGAAAACACGCTGGTGCTGACGCATTCCTCGGCGCCGCTGGCCAAGCGGCTGTGCGAGCAGCGCAACGCCGACGTCATCGCCGAAGCGCTCAAGGACGCGCTGGGCGTCAACTGGCGGGTGCGTTGCGAGGTCGGCGACGCCGCGCCGGTCGAGCCGAGCCCGCCGCCCCCGAAGACCGAGGAGCCCGCCCCCGACGTGGCCCAGCGCGACGAGGAGGAACACATGCTCGCCGAGGCCGGCCGCGCGGAGTCGGCCGGGCCGCGCCGCGACCCCGAGGAGGTCGCGCTCGAGCTGCTACAGAACGAGCTGGGCGCCCGTCGGATCGATAACGCCTAGAGCTGCCGCCACAGTCCTACGGCGTCCACCACGGGCGCAGCGGCAGCTGATCGTCGCCCCGCGGGTCGACATTGGCCGCCAGGACGTGATGCAGCTGCAGGTTGTTCTGCTCGAACGCGACCCGCGAGGCTGCCATGTACAGGCCCCACACCTTGGCGGTGGCCAGCCCCACCTCGTCGACGGCGGCGTCCCAGTGCTCGACCAGGTTGCGGCACCAGTCCCGCAGCGTCATCGCGTAGTGATGCCGGAAGTTCTCCTCGTGCAGCACCTCGAAGCCGACGTCCTGGATCTCGGTGATGATGCGGCCCGAGCCGGTCAGCTCGCCGTCCGGGAAGACGTACCGGTCGGTGAAGCCGCCCGCGAAGGACGTCGACTTGTTGTCGTGGCGGGTGATGCAGTGGTTGAGCAGCAGGCCGCCGGTGCGCAGCTTCGACTTGAGGAACCCGAAGTAGGCCGGATAGTTCTTGACCCCGATGTGTTCGGTCAATCCGATCGAGGACACGGCGTCGAAGCCGCCCTCGCGGATGTCGCGGTAGTCCGAATGCCGGACCTCGGCGAGGTCCGCGAGCCCGTCGTCTTCGATCGCCCGCTGCGCCCACTTCGCCTGCTCCGCCGACAGGGTCGCGCCGATCACCCGCACGCCGCGCCGCGCGGCGAAGCGGACCATGCCGCCCCAGCCGCAGCCGACGTCGAGCAACCGATCGCCGGCTTGCAACCCGAGCTTTTCGAACACCAGCCGGTATTTGTTCTCCTGAGCCTGTTCCAGCGTCGCGTCGGCGTCGGGGTACACCGCGCACGTGTAGGTCATCGACGGGCCGAGCACCCATTCGTAGAACGTGTTCGAGACGTCGTAGTGGTGGTGGATGGCCTCGGCGTCGCGCGTCTTGGTGTGCATCAGCCCGTCGGCGACCCGCCGCCACCGGGGCGGGGTCTCCTGGGGCGGCGGGGCGACCGGGACGAGCCGCTCCAGCCCCATCGAACGCACCACGTTGGCCAGCACCCGCGCCGGCGGCCGCTTGAACTGGACGCGGTCGGTCAGCGTCTTGAGCAGCTGATAGGGGTCACCGGGATGGACGCCGTAGAGGTCCATGTCACCCGCCACGTACGCGCGGGCGAGGCCGAGTTCGCCGGGGGCGGTGGCCAGGTAGGTCGCGCCGCGCGGGGTCCGCAGGCCCAGGCCCAGCTCGGCGTCCTTGCAACCCGCTGTGCTGCCGTCGTAGGCGGTGAACTTCAGCGGGTGGCGTCCGGTCGCGGCGAAGATTTCCAGGATCTCCGCCATGCTCAGTTTTCCGGTGGTGCGGTGGGATTCTTTGGTCGTTGTCATCGCCGTTGTACCGCCTTTGCGTAGAGATCGAGGAGACGGGAATCGGGATCGTAGGTTTTCTTGACCGTGTTGTAGGCCTCGCCGCCGTACAACTCGTCGAACTCCTCGCGGGCATAGTACGAGTCGGAATACAGCGACTTGTGCCCGTCGAGCTCGCTCACCTTCGCTTCGATCGTCCGGTTGGTGGCGCCTTCCGTGGCGCCCGCCGGCACCGATGACCAGAAGCCGACATTGACGTAGGTGTGGTCCGCCCGCATCGGGTACAGCGGCCAGCCCTCGTGGTCGCGCAGCCGCAGCGGGCACAGCCAGATCGGGGTGATCGGCACGTTGCTCAGGAACCATTCCAGGAACTCGCAGGTCCGTTCCACCGGCAGCTCGACGTCCTGGACCACCCGCTCCCGTGGGAGGCGGCCGTGGCGCTTCTCGATCCGGTCGGCGATTCCGAAGCGCTGGTCGACGGCGACGAGCTTCGAGTACACGCTGCTGCGCCGGTAGCGGCGCGGCCACCAGCGCCGCAGCCGGGGGTTCTGCACACCGAACGCGCGCGAGCACCAGAACCAGTCGGTGTCCCAGCGCCAGATGTAGTCGTGCATGGTCAGCCGGTCGTCCTTGGTGGCCTCCGGCCCCGCGGAGTCGTGCCTGATGGACTGGTAGTAGATGTTCTTGCCGGTGTAGTCGCTGACCGGTCCGGCCGTGGTGGTGCGCCGGCCCACGCACAGGTAGCTCTCGTCGGCGCTGAACACCACCCCGTCCAGGTAGTCGACGGGTGTGCCGCCCTGGCCGCCGGTATCGATGATGCGTTCCATCGCCGCGATAAGCGCGGGCAACGACCGGAACCGGATGTGGCGCAACGCGACGAACGGCGCGATGGGCTCCAGCTCAATCCGCAGCCGGGTCGAGTAACCAAGCGTCCCATACGAATTGGGGAAGGCACGGAACAGGTCCGGGTATTGGGTTCGTGAAGCGGTGAGCAAATCGCCGGCGCCGGTGAGGATGTCCATCTCCAGCACCGATTCGTGCGGCAGGCCATTGCGGAACGACGCCGATTCGATCCCCAGGCCGCTGACCGCACCGCCGAGGGTGATGGTCTTCAATTGCGGGACCACCAGTGGCGAAAGGCCGAACGGCAACGTCGCGGCGACCAGATCCTCATAGGTGCACATGCCGGCCACGTCGGCGGTGCGGGATTCCGGGTCGACGCCCAGGACGCCGGTCAGCCCCGACGTGTCCAGGCCGGGCGCGTCGCGTTTGGCGCGGGCGCGGAACAGGTTTGACGTAGGTTTGGCGAGCCGGACGGCGGACGTCGCGGGGATGGATCGATAACTCGCCATCAACCGGTCAACGCCCGACTTGTGCGCCGAGAGTGCAGATCCAGGGACAGGCACCACATATACCCTAGTCTTCGACCACAGCCCGTGCACCCGCGCGCGGGCGGCATAGCTTCAGGAGTTGTTTTGGGACAGGTGAGTGCTGCCAGCACAATTTTGGTGAACGTGGAGCCGGCCGCCACCCTCGCGGCGGTCGCGGACTATCAGACGGTGCGCCCGAAGATCCTGTCCCCCCAGTACAGCGACTACCAGGTGTTGCAGGGCGGCCAGGGGGCGGGCACGGTCGCCAAGTGGAAGTTGCAAGCCACCAAGTCGCGCGTCCGCGACGTGCAGGTCGACGTCGACGTCGCCGGCCACTCCGTCATCGAGAAGGACGCGAACTCGTCGATGATCATCAACTGGACGGTGGCGCCCGCCGGCCCCGGCTCCAGCGTCACGGTGAAGACCACCTGGACGGGCGCGGGCGGCGTCAAGGGCTTCTTCGAGAAGACCTTTGCGCCCTTGGGACTGAAGAGGATTCAGGGCGAGGTCTTGGCCAATTTGAAGCGGGAACTGGAAGGCTAGCCGCGATAGGCCACCGCGACCGTCGGGCCCAGCGCCCGGGTGCGGAACTCGACGGTGATACCCGGATCCGCATGATGGGCCAGGGCCGTCAGCGCCGACGGGCTGTAGGCCCGTAACGAGCTGATGACCCCGTCGTGTGCCAGCGGGACCAGCCGAGTGAACGGCAGCACCGCCGCCAACACCAGGACGTGCAGCGCGGCGGGGGGTCTGCGGAGGTCGATGATCAGCAGCTTCTTCGCCGCGCGGGTCCCCTCGGCGAACACCCGGGCGGCCGGCTCGGGGGGCAGGTGATGCAACGACAACGCGAACAGGGCGAGGTCGTAGTGGCCATCGGGGGCGTCGATCGCGGTGGCGTCCATCTGCCGCACCGTGGCGCGAGGGTGGGTCCCCAGGTCGCTGTCGGCGAGCGCCGCGACGAACGTCGGATCGACGTCGGTGACGGTGACCTGCGCCGTCGCGTGGTTCGCGAGCAGCCTGCGCGACAGACCGCCGAACCCGGCCCCCAGTTCGAGGATCTTCGGCGAGGGCACGTCGGTCACCTCGCCGAGGACCACCCGGGCCAGCGCCTCGTGCGCGCGGGACTGCCGCCGCTCGGCGCGGTCGAGCGCGGAGATCACCTTGCGCTTGAGATCGTCGACGTCGTCGCGGTCCAGGTATTCCAGCCGGTCGGTTTGCAACCGCCGGTCCAACCAGGAAGCGTCCGGGCCGCCCCGGGGCATGTCCGCAATGTCGGCCCGGTCCTCGGCGCGCGTCTTCTTCACCATGCCCATCTCACGTTTCTCCTACCGTTCTCTCACGTCTCTAAGGCGAATTTCAGGTGCTCGCCGTACATGTTGAGCGATGCGCTGGTCAACATGTCGTAATGCGAGCAGTCGATCGAGTACGCGGTGAAGGCCCCGGCGGTGTGGGATTTCCACTTCCGCAAGCGGGATCGGATCAGCAGCTGGGTGCCCATCCGATGCACTTGCGCCTTCAATCCGGGGCTGTCGCCATTCCCGTTCCCATTGCGTGCCGCGGAGAACACCACCATGTCACCGTCGAAGACATCGGGAACGTGGTCGACTAGGTACGACTGGCTGGCGTTGGCGCTGTTGACCATGAACTCCAGCAACCGCGCGGGCGCCAGAGCGGAATCTCCCAGCTGCCGGCGGATCAGCTCTTCGGCCCGCCGGGCGGTGAGGGGCCCCGACCCCGCCGGGATGTCTATGCCGTTGTTCCGCAGGATGCGTTCCAGGACATGGCTTTCGGCCGACGCCCGGATTCTGGTGGCGGCCAACCTCGGTACCCCCTTGGCCGCGGAGTACGGCGCGTCCAGCAGCACCAGGCTCTGGACGACGCACCCGCGGCGCTGCAGCTCGATCGCGAGCTCGTGCGCGACGACACCGCCGAACGACCAGCCGAGCAGCTTGTAGGGACCATCCGGGTAGGCGCTTTGCAGCCGGTCGGCATATCTTTCCGCCATGCCGCGAATCGATTCGGGTTGGCCTTCCCCGTTCTGTGGGACGTGGTTGATCCCGATGATCGGGCAGTCCAGATATTCGCCCAGCGCGCGATACGGCCAGCTGAGCCCGAAGCCGTCATGAATGCACCAAACCGGAACGCCGCTGCCCTCTTTCAGGGTCTCGACGGGAACCAAGTCTTCGTCGCGCTCGGTCTTGCGCAGCTGCCGGCTCAGGCCTCTGACGGTCGGCGCGTAGAACAAGGTCCGCACGGCGAGGCCGGCATCCAGGGCGCTGTTGATGGCGGCGACGGCACGCATCGCCGAGATGCTGTCCCCACCGAGGTCGAAGAACGAGTCATCGACCCCGACGCGCTCGACACCCAGGACTTGGGCGTAGATGTCGGCCAGCGCCCGTTCGACCCGATTAGCCGGGGCGCGGTACCGATCGGCGTCGTCGTATCGCGGCGGCGGGAGGGCGCGGGCGTTGAGTTTGCCGTTGACGGTCAGTGGCAGCGCCTCCAGCGCCACCACCGAGGCCGGGACCATGTGGGCCGGTAACCGGTCGGCGAGTGCCGCGCGCACCGCGGTTGGGTCGGCGGAGCCGGTGATGTAGCCGACGAGGCGTTTGTCCCCGGGCCGGTCCTCGCGGGCGATCACCGCCGCGTGCTCGACGCCGTCGAGTTGCGTTAGCGCCGTTTGGATTTCGCCCAGTTCGATGCGGTAGCCGCGGATCTTCACCTGGTCGTCGGCCCGGCCGACGTACTCGAGTTGTCCGTCGGAACGCCACCGGACCAGGTCGCCGGTGCGATACATCCGGGCTCCCGGCGGCCCGATCGGGCAGGCGACGAAGCGCGTAGCGGACAGTCCCGCCCGGCGCCAATAGCCAACTCCGACAGCGTGTCCGGCCACGTACAGTTCGCCGACCACTCCGGCCGACACCGGGCGCAGCCAGCCGTCCAGCACCAACAACGCCGCCCCGGGAACCGGCGCTCCGATGGGCACCACGTCCGACCCCGCCGCCAGCGGGGCGCTCAACGTCACCCACATCGTCGTTTCGGTGGGGCCGTATTCGTTGATCATCAGCCGACCCGGGGCCCATCGGTCCACCACCTCGGGCGGGCACGCCTCGCCGCCGACCAACAGCGCCACGGACTCCAGCCCTTCGGGCGCGAGCGCGCTGACGGCGGTCGGGGTTTGACACAGCACCGTCACCTTCTCCGAAATAAGCAGGTTACGGAAGTCGTCCGGGGAGGCGGCGGTCGGCTCGGGCACCACCACCAGTCGGCCGCCATGCAGCAGGGCACCGAAGATCTCCCAGCCCGAGATGTCGAAGCTGTAGGAGTGCCATTGGGTCCAAACCTGCTGTGGCGAAGCAAGATCCCGATCGAGCGATGCGATCAGCTGGGTCACGTTGTGGTGGGTGATCGATACGCCCTTGGGGACGCCGGTGGTTCCGGAGGTGTAGATGATGTAGGCGAGGTCGTCGGGCTCCGGCGGCGGCAAGGCCGTCGCCGGGTAGGCGTCGAGCCGGGGGTCGTCGGCATCGATGACCGGCAGGGCGCCGAGGTCCAGCCGGCCGGCTGATTCCCCGGTGACAACGGCGGCGATCGGCGCGGCGTCGGTCATCATGAACTCGATCCGGTCCCACGGCAACGCCGGGTCGAGCGGCAGGTAGGCGGCCCCGCATTTCAGTATCGCCAGGATCGCCACGATCGCCTCGGCCGTCCGGGTGGACAGCAGCGCCACGCATCGTCCCGGACCCGCCCCCTGCTCGGTTAGCAAGTGCGCCAACCGGTTCGCCGCCGCGTCGAGTTCCGAGTAGGTCATCGAGCGGCCATCGCAAGTGAGCGCCGCCGCGTCGGGAGTCCGCGCGACTTGGGCGGCGAAGAGCGCCGGAATCGACACGGGCGTCACCGGCCGGTCGAACGTTGCCCGGTTGCCCCACGCGTCGAGCCGGGCGTGTTCGGGCTCGTCGAGCAAGTCGACGGCCGACAAGCGGGCGGAGGGATCGGCGGTCATGGCCTCGAGCACTCGCCGCAATCGCGTGATGAGTGTGTCGATGGTGTCGGCGTCGAAGGTGTTGCTGTCGTATTCCACGCGCACGCCCAGCTGCTCCCCCGTCCGGGCTTCCAGAGTCAGTGGGTAGTGGGTGGACTCGTGCGTGGTCATGTCGGTGACGGTGAATTCCTGCGCGCCCGCCATCGCGGTGGTGTCGACCGGATAGTTCTCGTAGACGAACAGGGTGTCGAACAACTGGTCGTGACCGGTGAGGTGGTGGATGGCCGTCAGCGCCAGGTGCTGGTGGTCCAGGGTCTGGTTGTGGGCGTGCTGGAGCTGGTTGAGCAACGCGGTCGTCGTGGTGTCGGCGGCGATGGTGGCGCGCACCGGCACGGTGTTGATCAACAGCCCCACAATCGATTCCGCTCCGGGAAGCTCGGTCGGGCGTCCGGACACGGCGGCGCCGAAGGCGACGTCGCGCTGGCCGGTCAGCCACATCAGCAGCTGCGCCCAGCCGGCCTGCAACACGGTGTTGATGGTGGTGTGGTGCGAGCGGGCCAGTTCGGTCAGGGCGCGCGTGGTCTGCTCCGAGAACCGGTACGTGGCCTCGCCCCGCCGCCCGGGACCCGCTCGGTTGAAAGAGCTTACGAGGGTGGGGGAATCGAATCCCGCCAGCACCTCGCTCCAGGCGGTGTGGGCGGCCTGCACATCGCGCTCGGCCAGCCAGGTGACGAATCGGCGATACGACGTCGCCGCGGGTAGCCGCTGCCCGTAGTACGCGGCGAACATCTCTTGCAGCAAGATCGACGTCGACCAACCGTCGAGCACGATGTGGTGGTTGGTGACGACGATCCGGTGCCGGTCGGGTCCGGTGCGGATCAGCGCCACCCGGAACGCCGGCGGATTCGACAGGTCGCAGACCGCGACGCGTTCGGCCGCGCACAGCCGCTGGATCTGCGCGTCGGCGTCGCCGTCGCCCAGTACGACGTACTGCCATGCCGCCGCGGGATGTGCCGGGATGAGCTGCACCGGTTCGTCCTGGGTGCAGAACCGGGCCGCCAGGTTCGGGTGGCGATCGAGCACCGCTTGCACCGCCGCGCGCATCCGGTCGGGCTCGAGCGGGCCGGCCACCGTGAAATCGAGCTGCACGGAATACATTTCGGACAGCCCGTCCAACCCTTGGGTGGCGCTGGCATGGAACAGCAGGCCCTGCTGCAGCGGGGTCAGGGGCAGGATGTCGGCGATCGGGTACCGCTGCTGCAGGCTGTCGATCTGCTGTTGGGTCAGTCGTGCGGGCGCGATGTCGGAGGGGGTCAGCCCGCCGCCTCCCCGTGCGACGTGGGCGCAGATCCCGGCGAGGGCCTCGAACCACAACCGGTTGAGCCGGTCGACGCGGGCGTGATCGAGCGCCGAGGGTGCCCAGGTCCAGGTGGCGTTCAGCTGCGGACCCGCATCGGTGTCGACGGCGACGGCGCTGAGCTCGAGGGTGTGCATCAACGGCATGGTCACCGCGGTCGCGGCCTCGACGAACGCCGAGCCGTCCTCGCTGATCAGCCAAAGATCGCTCTTAGCCCCGGCTTCGGTGCCGCGTGCGCCGAGGCGGCCTAGGTAGTTGAACCCGATGGTGGGGTCGGGGCCGGCCAGATCGATGTCGGCGTTGAGGTAGCGCAGCAGGCCGTAGGTCACGGGATCGGGAACCGCGCGGAGTTGTTCCTTGGCGCGCTTGATGATCGGGCCGAGCGCGTCGCCACCGGTGACGACTTGCGTCCAGGGCAGTGCGCCGGCGGTCAGCGCGACGGGGTATTTGGTGGTGAACCAGCCCACGGTGCGGGACAGGTCCACATCGGCGGCCAATTCTTCGTCGCGCCCGTGACCTTCGACGTCGAAACCGATCGCCGCGTCACCGGTGCCCAGGAATTCGGCGCACGCCAAGGCGAACGCGATCAGCAAGATGTCCTGGATCCCCACGTGGAAGGCCGCGGGCGCTTCGCTCATCAGCGCGCGGGCGTTCTCGCCGTCGAGCGAGACCGACAGGTGCGCGGCGCTGGCGTAGGTATCGACGGCGCCCTGGACGGGCGGCAGCGCCGGTTGAGTCGCCGCGATTTCCTTCCAGGTGCCAGCGTGCGCCAATACCGCTGGCGCAACGGCGTGTTGAGCGAGCAACGCGGCCCAGCGCCGGAAGGACGTGCCCGCCGCGGGGAGCGTTATGGGCTGCCCGGTGTGGTGTTGAGCCCAGGCGATATTGAGGTCTTCGAGCAAGATCCGCCACGACACCGCGTCGACGGCCAGGTGGTGAACGATCAGCGCGAGCTGTCCGGTGGTGGTGGCCCACACGGCGGTGAGCATGACGCCGGCGGCCGGATCGAGCAGCGACCGCGCGGCGACGATCGCCCCCTCGCTGAGCGTGTCGGCGGCATGCACGCGCGAGGCGGCGTGCACCGACTCCGGTTCGGGCACAGCCAGTTTCCAGCCGTCCGGGGCGTCGACGACCCGCAGCCGCAGCATGGGGTGCCGGTCCAGCAGGGCCTGCAGCACGGCGACGACATCGGCCTGGCCGACGCCCGCCGGCGCCTGCACGACCATGGTCTGGTTGAACTGGTCGACCGGGCCGTCGACGCCCTGCAACCACCGAATGATCGGCGTCGCGACCACATCGCCGGTTCCCTCGTCGATCGGTGCGGTCGTATCGGCCACGCTGACCACCCTGGCCAGGCCGGCCACGGTCTGCTCGACGAAGATGTCACGGGGCCGGCAGCTGAGCCCGGCCGCGCGGGCGCGCGCCACCACTTGCATGGACAAGATGCTGTCGCCGCCGAGGTCGAAGAATGACTCGTCTACCCCGACCCGTTCGAGCCCGAGCACCTGGGCGTAAATGCCGGACAGGATTTCTTCGGTCGGGGTTTGGGGCGCACGGAACGGTGTGTCGGCAAACACCGGTGTCGGCAGCGCCTTTCGGTCGATCTTGCCGGACGACGTGATGGGGAACTCGTCGAGGACCACGATCTGCGTCGGCAGCATGTAGTCGGGCAACCGGGCGCTCAGCCGCCGGCGCACCGCGCTGATCCGGGTGTTGTTGCGGGGGTCGTTCGCGTGACTGCCGCCTTCGTCGCTCGGCAGGTAGGCGTCGGTGAGGCCCGGAATGTGCTCGGCGCCTTCGCTATCCGGTGCGACGAAGACGGCGTCGAGCGTGCCAGGTTGGGCGCCCCAGCTGACGGCGGCGCGGTAACCGATGCTCTCGGCGGCTCGGTGCAGTTGTTCGGGCGTCACGGCGTCGGACGGCTCGGCAGCGGAGGCCCGGGCGAGCGCGTCGGCAAGCGAAAGGCCTTCCGCGAGGGCCTGTTCGACATGGACGTCGGTGATCAATCCGGTGCGGGGGATGCCGGAAACGCGGATCGCGTCGGGACGTTGGGCGGCCAGCCGTTCGTGCAGTCCGTCCGGACCCCCGCATTCGGCCCACGCCCACGAAGGCGTGGCGGCCAGGCTGCGCACCGGTGTGGGTGCCTTGCGGACGACGACATCGTAACGGTAGCGGTTCAGTTCGTTGTCGGCCGCTCCGCGCTTGACCTGGATGTCGAGCCCTGACACCGACGGGTGGTCGGCGAATCGGGTCGTGAAGAACTCGGGGGCGAGCAGGAGTTCGGCTTCCCCGACCACGGCGCGCTGGACGCGTTGACGAAGCTCGGCGGTCTCGGGGGTGTCGCTGCGGGCGAGTGCGACCGCGGTCTGGAACGCGCCCTGCAGCGTGTGGTTGCGCACGTCGCCGACGAACAGCGTGCCGCCCGGGCACAGTAACTCCAACACGTTGTCGACGAGATCCGCCAGATATTCCGCGTTCGGAAAGTACTGAACGACGGAGTTGAGGATGACGGTGTCGAAGAATCCCAGCGGCAAACCCTCGGTCACGTGAGCCGGTTGTGTCAGCAGTTGGACGCGATCACGCCAGGGGAGTTCCAGCTGCTCCATCGAACGGGCGAGGTAATCGATTGCGGCCGCGGACATGTCGGTGGCGACGTACCGTTCACACTCCGGTGCGACCCGGGACAGGATCAGGCCGAGGCCGACGCCGATCTCCAACACCCGCCGCGGCCGCAGGGCAATGATCCGGTCCACGGTGGCAGAACGCCACTCCTCCATCTCCGTGAGCGGGATCGGATCGCCGGTGTAGCTGCTGTTCCAGCCGCGGAAGTCGGCGCCGAGCCCCGTGGTGCCGGCGTCCGTGCCGTAGAGGTCGTCGTAAACGTGCTGCCACTGGGCGACGATTTCGTCGTCGCCGGCGTCGTCATCGGGGTCGGCGGTGGTGCTGTGCTCGAAGGTCACATAGGCGATCAGGTGGGCGCCGGTGCCGTTGTTGTGCACCGTGGCCGCGGCCATGGTGACGTGTGGGCAGGCCAACAGGCTGTTCTCGATCTCGCCCAATTCGATTCGCTGTCCGCGCAGCTTGATCTGGCTGTCGGCGCGTCCGAGGTAGTCGAGAGTCCCGGCGGAGGTCCAGCGGACCAGGTCGCCCGTGCGGTAGAGGCGCGCCCCGGCATCGCCAAAGGGGTTGGCTACGAACCGTTCTGCGGTCAACTCCGGCCTGCCGACATAGCCGTGCGCCAGGGCGGGGCCACCCAGATACAGTTCGCCGACCACGCCGATGGGGGCGGGGTTGAGCCTGGCATCCAGCACCAGAGCGTGCACGCCCGGGGTGGGCGTTCCGATGCCTACGGGCTGCCCCGCCGACAGGGCCGCGCTGCAGGTGGACCAGATGGTGGCCTCGGTGGGGCCGTAGGCGTTGAACAGCTGCCTACCCGCCGCCCACGCGGCCGCCAGTTCGGGCGGGCACGCTTCCCCGGTGGTGATGAGTGTGCCGACCGCGTCCAGCCGGGCGGGATCGAGGGACGACAGCACCGACGGTGTCAGTACCGAAGCGTTGACGCGTTGGTCGCGCAGCAACGCCGTCAGCGCCTCTCCCGCGGCGGCTTCCGGCGGTGCAACGACGAGCGCCGCGCGCGACCCGGCGGCCAGTAACAGTTCGCCGATCGACACGTCGAAGGTCGGTGCGGCGAGCATCAGCAACCGGGTGTCCGCGCTCAGGCCGAGTGCCTCGCCCAGCGCGGCGATTTGCAGCAGGCCGGCGTGGCTGACCGCGACTCCCTTTGGGGCGCCGGTGGATCCGGACGTGAAGATCACGTGGGCGGTGGTGTCCGCGGTGAGGGGGGCCAGCCGGTCGGCGTCGGTGATTGGGTCCGCGGCGCGTCCGGTTAGGTCCACACCGTCGAGGCGGAGTACGCGGCGAGTTCCCGCACCGGCAAGGGTGTCTTCGCCGCGGGTCAACACGCATGCCGCGTCCCCGGTGTCCAGCACCGTCGCGATGCGCTCGACCGGATGTGAGGGGTCGACCGGGACATAGGTGCCACCGGCTTTCACGACGGCCCACCAGGCGACCACCAACTCGACGGATCGATCCATCGCGACGGCCACCGCGCGCTCCGGGCCTACGCCCTCGTCGATCAGGATGCGCGCCAACCGTGTCGACAACTCATCGAGCTCGCGATACGACGTCGCGCGGCCGTCGTCGACCACCGCCACCGCGTCCGGGTCGGCCGCGACCGCCGAGGCCAACAACTGCGGTGCGAGACCCGCCCGGGCGTGCGCTGCGGCGCCGGCCCATGTCGACTGCACGAGTTCGCGCTCCGCACAATCCATTAACGGGATCTCGCCCACCACCACCGACGGGTCCGCGACGACCGCGTCCAGTATGCGCCCGAAGCGCTCGACCAACCGCACAATGGTGGACCGGTCGTACAGATCCGTCGCATACGTCACCGACCCGGCGGCCCTCGGTGCGCCAGGCTCGTCGCTGGGCACCTCCACCAGTTCGAAATCCAAGTCGAATCGGGCGGCGCGGGTGGGCACCGCCCACTGCTCGACGCCGACACCGTCGATCGCGAATGATTCGGGCCGCACATTGTTCTGCAAGACCATCAGCACCTGGAACAGCGGGTGGTGCGCGGCGGACCGCACGGGGTTGAGCTGCTCGACCAGGCGCTCGAACGGCACGTCCTGGTTGCCGTAGGCGTCCAGCGCCTTGTGTCGCACCCGTGCGAGGACATCGGAGAACCGGCGCGCGGGGTCGAGGTCCACCCGCAACACCCAGGTGTTGACGAAGAACCCGACCAGGTCGTTGAGCGCCCGATCCGATCGCCCGGCGATCGGTGTGCCCATCACCACGTCGTCGCCAACTCCGGAGCGGTGCAACAACACCGCCATGACCGCCTGCAACACCATCGAGGCCGTCGCGTTGTGCGTCGCGGCCAGCCGCTTAACCCCGGCCCAGGCCTGGGGCTCGATCAGCAGGTCCACCTCGTCGCCGCGGTAGCTGGGCGCGGGTGGCCGGACACGATCCGTCGGCAGCGAAGTTATCTCGGGCAGATCCGCGAGTTCCTCTTGCCAGTAACGCAATTGCCGAGAAACGACGCTGTCCGGATCGGACTCCGCCCCCAACAGTTCCTGGTGCCACAGCGTGTAGTCGACGTACTGCACCGGCAGCTCGGTCCAGTTCGGGGCGTGCCCGGCGCATCGGCTCGCGTACGCGACGCCGATGTCGGTGAACATCGGGGCCAACGACCACCCGTCAAAGGCGATGTGGTGCAACACGATCGCGAGCACGTGGTCGTCGGGAGCCGCCGAGTAGATCTGTGCGCGAATCGGGATTTCCGCGGCTAGGTTGAATGGATGACCCGCCAACGTGATCAACTCGCCGGCGACCGCCTGCTGATCGGGCACCGCCACCACGGTGGCGTCGCCGCGCCGCCACATTCCCGGCCGGGCCGGCAAGACCTCTTGGAACGGCACGCCGTCGACGTCGGGAAAGACGGTGCGCAGCGACTCATGCCGCGCCACAAGGTCATCGAGGGCGGCGGCGAGCGCCTCTAGGTCCAGCTCCCCGGTGATGCGGAACGCAGTCGGCATGTTGTAGGTCGCGACCCCGCCTTCGAACTGGTTGACGAACCACAGTCGGTTCTGGGCGAACGACAGCGGGATCTTCGCGGGGCGCTCAGCGGGTACCAGGGGCTTGCGTCGGCTGTCCCCGGTGGCGAGCCGGGGCGCCAACTCGGAAACCGTTGGCGCGTCGAACAACGTCCGCACCGATACGTCGGCGTTGAGATCCGCGTTGATGGCGGCGATCAGTCGCATCGCCGACAGTGAATCGCCGCCGAGGTCGAAGAAGGAGTCGTCGATGCCGACGCGGTCGAGGCCGAGGGTCTGGGCATAAATGCCGGCCAGGATTTCTTCGATGGCGGTGGTGGGGGCGCGGTAATGATCGGCATCGACATAGTCGGGTGCGGGCAGGGCGCGGGTGTCGAGTTTGCCGTTCACCGTCCTCGGCAACGCTTCCAGCACAACGATGGCCGCGGGCACCATGTAGGGCGGGAGCCGGTCGGCCAGGGCGGCCCGCGCGGTGGTGGGGGTGGCGCTGCCGACTAGGTAGCCGGTGAGGCGTTTGTCGCCGGGGCGGTCTTCGCGCACGATGACCGCGGCCTGCTCCACCCCGTCGAGGCTGG
>NZ_LZIZ01000024.1:0-10486 GCF_001666915.1 Mycobacterium sp. E3339
CTCGCGCTCAACGAGATTCACCGCGCCACCGGCCACGACCAACTGTTCGACACCCTGTTCGTCTACGAGAACTACCCCGTCGACCCCGCCACAATGCTCGATGTCGACGGGTTGACCGTTGCCGGGTTCACCGGTCACGAATCGAACCACTACCCGTTGACCATGCAGGCCACGCCGGGTACCGAGCTCGGCTTCCGCATCGAGTACGACACGGACGTGTTCGACGCGGAAACCATTGCTACGCTGGCCAATCGGCTGCAGCGCATCATGTCGGCGATGGCCGCCGACCCTCAGCTCCGATTGTCGGCGATCGACGTGCTCGGCGCCGACGAGCGCACCCGCCTCGATGCGATGGGCAACCGGACGGCCCTGGGCGAGCCGGGGCCGACGCCGCTGTCGATCCCGGAACTGTTCGCCGGCCACACGGCCCGCTCCCCGCAGGCGATCGCCATCAGCGACGCGGGCCGGTCCCTGACGTATCGGGAGGTCGACGAGGCCTCGGATCAGCTGGCCCGGCTGATATCCGGCTGCGGTGCCGGGCCCGGCGGGTGTGTGGCGCTGTTGCTGGAACGCTCCGCGGAAGCAGTCATCGCGATGATCGCGGTATTGAAGGCGGGTGCGGCGTACCTCGCGATCGACCCGGCCCTGCCCGACGAGCGAATCGCATTCATGCTGACTGACGCCGCGCCGGCGGTCGCGGTCACCACCACCGCGCTGCGGCCACGGTTGGCGGGACGGGCATTGGCCGTCATCGACATCACCGACGACCGTACGACGGCTCAACGCGGGCCCGAGCCGACGACCCCCTCGCCGGACGATGTCGCCTACCTCATCTACACCTCGGGCACCACGGGAGTGCCGAAAGGTGTTGCGATCACACACCGCAACCTCGCCCATTTGGTGGAGTCGGCGTCGGCGCATCTGCCCGCGGACCAGGTGTGGACCCAGTGCCACTCGTACGCGTTCGACTTTTCGGTCTGGGAAATCTGGGCCGCGCTGCTCGGCGGCGGGCGCCTCGTCGTGGTGCCCGAGGAGGTGGTCACCTCACCCAAAGACTTCCACGCCCTGCTCGTCGCCCAACGCGTCAACGTACTCACCCAGACACCGTCGGCCGCCGCGGCGCTTCCCCAGCACGGCTTGGAGTCGGTGGCACTTCTGCTCGGCGGCGAGGCCTGCCCCGGTGAGTTGGTGGACCGGTGGGCACCCGGGCGCGTGCTGATCAACGCCTACGGTCCCACCGAGGTCACGGTCTACGCGACGCTAAGCGCCCCTTTGACAACGGGTTTGGGGACCGTACCGATCGGCGCCCCGGTGTCGACCGCGGGGTTGTTCGTAATGGACGACTGGCTGCGCCCCATCCCGCCCGGAGTGGTCGGCGAGCTCTATGTGGCCGGTCGCGGCGTCGGGGTGGGGTATTGGCGCCGGGCCTCGTTGACGGCCTCACGCTTCGTAGCCAGCCCGTTCGGGCCGCCAGGAACCCGGATGTATCGCACCGGTGACCTGGTCCGCTGGCGGCCCGACGGCCAACTCGACTACCTCGGCCGGGCCGACGAACAGGTCAAGATCCGCGGCTACCGCATCGAACTCAGTGAGATCCAGGCCGCCCTGACCGCACTCGACGGCGTTGAACACGCCGCCGTCGTCACCCGCGAAGACCGCCCCGGCGACAAGCGCCTCGTCGGCTACGTCGTCGAAAGTGCCACCGGCGCGGTCGATCCCGCCGCGGCGCGGTCGGCTCTCACCGATCGGCTGCCCGGACACATGGTGCCCGTGGCGATCGTGGTGCTGCGGGCGCTGCCCCTGACCGTCAACGGCAAACTCGACACCCGCGCCCTGCCCCCACCCGACTACACCAGCGCCGAGGACTACCGCGCGCCCACCACCGCCGTCGAAGACCTGCTCGCCACCGTCTACGCCCAGACCCTCGGCCTCGACCGCGTCGGCATCGACGACTCCTTCTTCGACCTCGGCGGCGATTCGCTGTCCGCGATGCGCCTGATCCCTGCGATCAACACCGCGCTGGGCACGGACCTCGTTGTGCACCAGCTTTTCGACGCGCCCACCATCGCGCAGTTGGCGCCCCGCCTCAACGCGGAGTCGAGCCCACGCAGCCCGTTGGTCGCATGCGAGCGGCCCGCCGCGATCCCGCTCTCGTTCGCCCAGAACCGGCTCTGGATTCTCGACCAGTTGCAAGGCCCCTCAGGCGTTTACCACATGACGGTCGCGCTGAGGCTTCGCGGCGCCCTTGATCCCGATTCGCTGGCGGCCGCCCTGGCCGACGTGGTGGCCCGGCATGAAAGCCTGCGCACGGCGTATCCCGCCCCCGATGGACTGCCCCAGCAACTCGTCGTCCCCCCCGACCGCGCTGATATCGGTTGGGAGGTCATCGACGCCACCGCGTGGCCGCCCGCCAGACTCGATGAGGCCGTCGACGAAGCGGCGCATCACCCGTTCGACCTAGAGACCGAAATTCCGCTGCGGGCAAAGCTGTTTCGTGCCAGTGACGACGAGCACGTGCTGGTCGGTGTCGTCCACCACATCGCCTTCGACGGCTGGTCGCTGGCGCCGTTCGTCCGCGATCTCAACGTGGCCTACCGGGCGCGCCAGCACGGGCTGGCCCCGGATTGGCCGCCACTGCCCGTGCAATACGTGGATTACACGTTGTGGCAACGGTCGACGTTCGGCGCGCTGGACGACCCCCACAGCCGGATCGCCGCGCAACTGAAATATTGGGAAGAAGCCCTGGCCGGCATGCCCGAGCGCCTGGAGCTACCCACCGACCGACCGTATCCCTCGGTGGCTGACCACTGCGGCGCCAGTGTGACCGTGGACTGGCCGGCCGATCTGCAGCGGCGCATACGCGAGGTGGCCCGCGGATACAACGCGACGAGTTTCATGGTCGTTCAGGCCGCTTTGGCGGTCTTACTGTCGCGGCTCGGCGCGACTTCCGATGTCGCGGTGGCCTTCCCGGTCGCCGGCCGCGGCGACCCGGGGCTCGATGAGCTCGTGGGCTTCTTCGTCAACACCTTGGTCCTGCGGGTGGACGTGGCCGGAGATCCGACCGTTGCCGACTTGCTGGCCCAGGTGCGTCGACGCAGTCTGCTCGCCTTCGAGCACCAAGACGTGCCGTTCGAGGTGCTCGTCGAGCGGCTCAACCCCACCCGGTCGCTCAGCCACCACCCGCTCGCCCAAGTGGCGTTGGCGTGGCAGAACCTGCCGGGCCACGCGAGTGACCCGGTCGCCGGGTTGGCGCTGGGCGATCTGCAGGTCACCCAGGTGCCGATCGACACCCACACCGCCCGCATGGATTTGACGTTTTCGCTGGCCGAGCGTTGGACCGAGGACGGTGCGCCCGACGGGATTCGGGGCACGGTGGAGTTCCGCACCGACGTGTTCGACTCGGGCACAATCGCCCGGCTCGTCGAGCGGTTCGAGCGGGTGCTGGTGGCGATGACCACCGAGCCGCAACTGCGGTTGTCGTCGATCGATCTGTTGGACGCGCGCGAGCGCGACCGCCTTGACGGGGCGTGCAACCGGGCGGTGTTGGACCGGCCCGCGCCGCCGCCGGTGTCGATCCCGACCTTGTTCGCGACCCATGTCTGCCGCGACCCCCACGCGGTGGCGATCAGCGGCGGGACGCGCACCTGGACCTACGAGGAGCTGGACGCGGCCTCAAACCGGTTGGCGCACTTGCTCACCGGACATGGCGCCGCTCCCGGCGAATGCGTCGCGCTGCTGTTTTCCCGTTCCCCCGAGGCCATCATCGCAATCCTCGCGGTGCTCAAGACCGGGGCGGCCTATCTGCCGATCGATCCGGCGCTGCCCGCGGCCCGGCTGGAATTCATGCTCGCCGACGCCGCGCCACTCGCCGCGATAACCACCGCCGGGCTGCGTTCGCGGTTCGACGGGCACGACCTTGCAACCATCGTCTTCAGCGAGGACGCAATCGGCTCGCACCCCGACACACCGCTTGCCGCGCCCGGCCCCGACAACCTCGCATACCTCATCTACACGTCGGGGACCACCGGGGTTCCGAAATGCGTTGCCATCAGCCACCACAACGTCACTCAACTACTGGGGTCGCTGGATGGCGGTCTGCCGAGCACGGGTGTCTGGCCGCAATGTCACTCCCTGGCCTTCGACGTCTCGGTGTGGGAGATCTTCGGTCCGCTGCTACGCGGCGGCCGGGTAGTCGTGGTGACCGAGGACGTGACGACGTCGCCGGCGGACTTCGAGGACCTGCTGGCCGCCGGACAAGCCGACGTGCTGACGCAAACCCCGTCCGCCGTCGAACTGTTGTCGCCGGACCGGCTGGAATCGGCGGCGTTGGTGGTGGTGGGTGAGGCGTGCCCAGCCGAAGTGGTCGACCGATGGGCGCCCGGGCGGTTGATGATCAACGCCTACGGCCCGACCGAGACGACGATGTGCGTCGCGATCAGCGCGCCGCTGACGGCCGGGTCGGGCACGGTGCCCATCGGCGCACCGGTTCCGGGGGCGGCGCTGTTCGTCCTCGACCAGTCGTTGCGCCAGGTGCCGCCGGGCGTCGTCGGTGAACTGTATGTCGCCGGCCACGGCGTCGGCGTCGGGTATCTGCGGCGGGCGGGGCTGACGGCGTCGCGTTTCGTGGCCTGCCCGTTCGGTGGCCGAGGGGCGCGCATGTATCGCACCGGTGATCTGGTCCGCTGGCGGCCCGACGGGCAACTGCACTATCTCGGACGCGTCGACGAACAGGTGAAAATTCGTGGGCACCGCATCGAGCTCGGTGAAATCCACGCCGCGCTAACCGAACTCGAGGGCATCGAGCGCGCCGCGGTCATCGCCCGCGAAGACCACCCCGGTGACAAGCGACTGGTCGCCTATGTCACCGGCACCGCTGATCCAACCGACGTGCGCGCCGCGCTCACCGAACGGTTGCCCGGTTACATGGTGCCCGCCGCGGTCATGGTCCTCGATGCGCTGCCCACCACCATCAACGGGAAGCTCGACACCCGCGCCCTGCCCGCTCCCGACTACCAGGCGGGCGACCATTACCGAGCCCCGACCGACGCCATCGAGGAAATCCTGACCGGCATCTACGCCCAGGTCCTGCGCCTAGACCGCGTCGGCGTGGACGATTCTTTCTTCGACCTTGGCGGAGACAGCATCTCGTCCATGCAAGTGGTCGCCCGCGCCCGAGCAGCCGGTGTGATGTGCCGGCCGCGAGACATCTTCGTCGAGCAGACCGTGGCGCGACTCGCGCGCGTCGCCCACATCGGCAGCGGGCCGGGCGATGTGGTCGACGAGGGCATCGGCCCTGTCACGCCAACCCCGATCATGCACTGGCTGCACGAGATCGACGGCCCCATCGACCAGTTCAACCAGACGATGGTGCTACTAGCGCCCCCGGGCGCCACCCAAGCGGACGTGGTCGCGCTCCTGCAAGCCCTGCTCGACCGCCACGCGATGTTGCGGTTGCGCGCTGACGACGGCGCCAGCGGTGAGTGGTCGTTGACGGTGCCCGAGCCGGGCTCGGTCGACGCCGGCACGTGCCTGCTGGCGGTCGACGAGGTGAGCGACGAAGCGGTGGCGAGCGCGCGGTCACGACTAAACCCCGCGGCCGGCGTGATGCTCAGCGCGCTGTGGGTGGCCGGCACCCGACAACTGGTGTTGATGCTCCATCATCTTGCCGTCGACGCCGTGTCCTGGCGAATTCTGTTGGAAGACATCAACATCGCCTGGGCGCAGCGGCGCAGCGGTCGGCCGATCACGCTGCCGGCAGGCGGGACTTCCTTCCAGCGGTGGGCCGCGCTACTGGCCGAGCACGCCCGCCGGCCCGCGGTGGTCGACGAGGCCGAGGCCTGGCGACAGGTCGCGGTCACCCGGGCCCCCCTGCCGGGACCGGTAGCACAGATCGACACCTACGCCAGCGCCGGGCACCTGACGTCATCGCTGGACGCCGACACCACGCGGCTACTGCTCGGTGAGGTTACCGCCGCATTCCATATCGGCATCCAAGAAATCCTGCTGATCGCCTTCGGGTTGGCGTGGAGGGAGTTCTCGGGTCCTGACGGGGACGCATCCATCGCGATCGACGTCGAGGGCCATGGCCGCTACGAAGATCTCACCGCCGATGTCGACCTATCCCGCACCGTGGGCTGGTTCACCACCAAATACCCCATGCCCCTGCCGGTCGACGGGCCGCGCTGGGCGCAACTGCTCACCGGTGACGCCGCAGTCGGCGCGTTCGTCAAGCGCGCCAAGGAGCAACTTCGCGCCGTCCCCGAGGGCCTGACCTACGGTCTGCTGCGCTACCTCAACGCCGACGTCGCGCTCCCCGAGTCCGACCCGCCGATCGGCTTCAACTACTTCGGTCGGCTGGACGGATCCGAGGCGCCCGGAGAACTCTGGCGAATCAGCCAAGACGGCCTGGACATCACCACGTCCGCCACGGCGGTGCCGATGCCGCTCGCCCACAGCCTGGAGCTCAACGCGGGCGCGGTCGACACGGGCGCCGGACCGCGGCTGCACGCCGAATGGACCTGGGCGCGTTCAGCGCTCGATCGCCCGCAAGTCGAGCGGCTCAGTCAGTTGTGGTTCGACGCGCTGACCGGCATCTGCGCCCATGTCCAGCGCGGCGGCGGCGGCATCACCCCATCCGACATCATCCCCGCGCGTCTCACGCAGCCCCAGATCGACGAATTGCAGCGGCAATTCCCGATCGCCGACATCTTGCCGCTCACCCCGCTTCAGCAAGGCTTGCTGTTCCACGCGGCAGCCCAGAACAGCGACGGCGACCTGTACTCGATGCAGCTCGACATCTCGGTATCCGGCCCGCTCGACCCCGATCGCCTGCGCGGCGCAGTGGACGCCGTCGTCCACCGTCACCCCAATCTGGCCGCGCGATTCTGCACCCGCTTCGACGAGCCGGTCCAGCTCATCCCGGCCGAGCCCCAAACACCCTGGCAATACCTCGAACTCGAGGGTGACGTGGACGGGCAGCTGCGGCGCATCTGCAGCGACGAACGCGCGGCGGTGTGCGATCTCAAGGGCTCGCCCGCTTTCCGCGCCGCCCTGATCCGCACGGGGCCGGAAGCCTACCGCGTCGTATTGACCAACCACCACATCGTGCTCGATGGCTGGTCGTTACCCGTTCTGCTGCAGGAGATCTTCGCCAGTTACTACGGCCAGCGGCTACCGGCGGCCGTGTCGTATCGCCGGTTCGTCAATTGGCTGGCCGAGCGTGACCTCGACGCCGCGGAAGCGGCCTGGCGCGAGGTGCTCGCCGGCTTCCACACGCCCACGCTGGTCGGACCGCCGGGCCGGCCGGCGCTGGGTGCCCGGGAAGCCGCCTCGGCCCGGGTCCCGGAGGCCACCACCCTGGCCGTCAACGAGCTGGCGCGGTCCTGCCACACGACGGTCAACACCGTGCTGCAGGGCGCGTGGGCGCAGGTGTTGATGTCGATGACCGGCCGGCGCGACGTCGTCTTCGGCGCCGCCGTCTCCGGACGGCCGACCGATGTGGTCGGCGCCGAAACCATGGTGGGCCTGATGATCAACACCATTCCGGTGCGCGCGACCATCACCCCGGACACCACCGTCGCCGACCTGCTCGGCCAATTGCACACCGCGCACAAGCAAACCATCGACCATGAGCATCTGGCGCTCAAGGAGATTCACCGCATCACGGGTCTCGACCAGCTGTTCGACACGTTGTTCGTGTTCGAGAACTACCCGATCGACGCCACGGCACTGTCCCACAGCAACGGCTTGGCCATCACCGAATTCACCGGCATCGAATCCAGCCACTACCCGCTGACGATGCAGGCCCGGCCCGACCGCGAATTGGTTCTCCGCGTCGAATACGACAGCCAGGTATTCGATGCCGAGAGCATCGAGTCATTGATCGAACGCTTCCAGCGGGTGTTGGTGGCCATGACCACTGATCTAAGGGGATGATTTGACCACCAACCCAACCCGCCGGTTGTTGTCCATCGACTTGCTCAACGAGTCCGAGCACGCGCGCCTGGACGAGTGGAGCAACCGCGCGGTGTTGACCCAGCCCGCGAAGCGGGCGTCGATTCCGGCACTTTTCTCCGAGCAGGTATCGCGGGCCCCGGATGCCGTGGCGGTGACCTTCGAGGGCCGCTCGATGACCTATCGGGAGCTCGACGAGGCCGCTAATCGGCTGGCGCACCTGCTGATTGACCACGGTGCGCGCCCGGGTGTGCGGGTGGCCCTGCTCTTTCCCCGGTGCGCCGAGGCCATTGCGGCGATCTTGGCGGTGCTCAAGACCGGCGCGGCGTACCTGCCGATCGACCCGATGCATCCTCGGGCCCGCATCGAGTTCATGCTCGCCGACGCCACCCCGATCGCCGTCCTGACCACGGCTGAGCTGAGGCCGCGGCTGGACGGCTGCGGTGTGACCGTCATCGATATCGCCGACCATCGAATCGAGGCCCAGCGCATCACCGCGCCGCCGCCCCCCTCACCCGACGACATGGCCCACCTGGTCTACACCTCCGGAACCACCGGTGTGCCGAAAGGCGTTGCCGTCACCCATCACAACGTCACGCAGTTGTTCGATTCGCTCGAGACCGGGATCGCCCTGAGCCCCGACCAGGTGTGGACGCAGTTTCATTCGTACGCGTTCGACTTCTCGGTGTGGGAGATCTGGGCCGCGCTGCTGTTCGGTGGACGACTGGTGGTGGTACCCGAGTCGGTGGCCCGCGCACCGGAAGACTTCCACACCCTGTTGATGGAAGAACAGGTGAGCGTGCTGACCCAGACCCCGTCCGCGGTCAGCGGCCTGTCACCCGACGGACTGGGCCGCGCGGCATTGGTCATCGGCGCCGAAGCATGTCCTCCGGCGCTGGTGGACACCTGGGCGCCCGGGCGCGTCATGGTCAACGTCTACGGCCCGACCGAAACCACGATGTGGGCATCGAAGAGCCTGCCGCTGGCGCCGGGTTCGGGTGCACCGCCCATTGGATCACCGATCGCCGGAGCCGCGTTCTTCGTCCTCGACGAGTTGCTGCGTCCGGTGATGCCCAAGGTGGTCGGCGAGCTGTACATCGCGGGACGCGGTGTGGGCGTGGGTTACTGGCGCCGGGCCGGCCTGACCGCCTCGCGGTTCGTGGCGTGCCCGTTCGGGCCACCCGGGACCCGGATGTATCGCACGGGGGACCTGGTGCGCTGGCGCCCCGACGGACAACTCGACTACCTCGGGCGGGCCGACGATCAAGTGAAGATCCGCGGATATCGCATCGAACTCGGCGAAATCCGCACCGCGCTCAGCGAACTCGACGGCGTCGCGCAGGCCGCGGTGATCGCTCGCGAGGACCGGCCCGGTGACAGACGGCTCGTCGGCTACCTCACCGAGACGACGCCCGGCACGGTGGACCCTGCCGCCGCCCGCGCTGCGCTGGCCCGCCGGCTGCCCGGCTACATGGTCCCCGCGGCCATCGTCGTGTTGCAGGCGCTGCCCCTGACGGTCAACGGCAAGCTCGACACCCGCGCCCTACCGGCGCCGGAGTACACCAATGGTGAGCGATACCGCGCTCCCAGCGATCCGAACCAGGACATCCTCGCCGGCATCTACGCGCAGGTGCTCGGACTCGAGCGGGTCGGCATCGACGACTCCTTCTTCGACCTCGGCGGCGACTCCGTCTCCGCGATGCGCGTGATCGCGGCGATCAACGCCGGCCTGGCCACCGACGTGTCGATGCACACCCTGTTCGACGCGCCAACCATCGCCCAGCTGGCAGCCCACATCGGCGGTGATGGCGAACGCCCGCAGCCCCTGGCGCCCGCCCAGCGGCCCCAGGTCATTCCGTTGTCGTTCGCCCAAAGCCGGCTGTGGTTCCTCGACCAATTGCAAGGCCCCTCATCGGTTTACAACCTGGCTGTGGCTTTGCGGCTGCATGGCGAGCTGGACATCGACGCGCTGCGCGCCGCGGTCGACGATGTCATCGCCCGTCATGAATCCCTGCGCACGGTGTTCCCCGACCTGGACGGCGTGCCGTTCCAGCGCATCTTGCCGGCTCGGCGCGACGAGGCTGTCCTGCAGGTCATCGATGCGGGCAGATGGCCGCCGGCCTTCATCGACGAGGCCATCGATACCACGGCGCACCACGTGTTCGACCTGCAAACCGAGATCCCGTTCCGGGCCACGCTGTTCCGCATCGCCGACAACGACCACGTGCTCGTAGGCGCGGTGCATCACATCGCCGCGGACGGGTGGTCGATCGCTCCGCTGGTCGGCGATCTGAATGTGGCATATGCCAGCCGGTGTGCCCGATGCGCCCCCGATTGGGCTGATTTGCCGGTGCAGTACGCGGATTACACGTTGTGGCAGCGAGCCCAACTCGGTGACCTCGCGGACGGCGGTAGCCCCATCGCCGCGCAGTTGGCGTACTGGGAGGATGCGCTGGCCGGGATTCCCGAACGTGTGGAGTTGCCGACGGATCGGCCGTATCCGGCGGTGGCCGATCAGTGCGGGGACACGGTG
>NZ_LZIZ01000025.1:0-4097 GCF_001666915.1 Mycobacterium sp. E3339
CTGCTCGAGCGCTTGACCGAACAATGAAAGGGCAAGAGCTGCAATGGAACTAGGAGTGCACTTCATCGATTTCCTGCCGGGTGATCCGGCGGCATTGGGTCCGACGCTGGCCGAGGCGGCCAAGGCCGCCGAGCGGGGCGGGGCTACGTTGTTCACGCTGGCCGACCACTTCTTTCAGATGGAAGCCATGGGGCGCGCGCAGGACCCGTTCCTAGAGGGCTATACGTCGCTGGGCTTCCTGGCCGGGCAGACGACCACGATCGAGTTGAGCCTGCTGGTCACCGGTGTCACCTATCGCTATCCGGGGATGCTGGCCAAGGCGGTCACCACACTGGACGTCTTGTCGCAGGGCCGCTCCATGCTGGGGCTCGGTGCGGCCTGGTACGACCGCGAGCACGCCGCCCTTGGCTTCCCCTATCCGCCGGTGAGCCAGCGTTTCGAGATGCTCGAGGAGACGCTGCAGATCTGCAGGCAGATGTGGAGCGCGGACGACGGGCCCTACCAGGGCAAGCACTACCGGTTGGCCGAGACAATCTGTGAGCCGCAACCGATTCGGCGCCCGCCGGTCCTGATCGGCGGGGACGGCGAGAAGAAGACGCTGCGCCTGGTGGCGCAGTACGCCGACGTGTGGAACAGCACCGTGACCGATCCCGACCAACTCAAGCACAAGATCGAGGTGCTGCACCGGCACTGCGATGCGGTCGGCCGCGACCCGGGTGAAATCCGCAAGACGGTGGGCCTTTTCGTGGACCCCTTCGAGGATTCCGACGGGTACTTCGCAACGGTCGAGCGCTACGCCGGGCTGGGCGTGCAGCTGGTGAACGCCGGTCCGTTCCCCGGCAACCCCGACCCCGTGGGATTCATCCGCCGCCTCGGCGACGAAGTCATACCCAAGCTCGCCGAAATCGGTTGATAGGGCGGGGTTTACCCCGGGTAGCGGGAATAGCACGCGTCCATGTTGCCCGCTACGCCGCCGCGGAACGCGGCTATCCGGGTGAACCCCGCCGGCACGCTGGTGCCGTCCGCGTCGCTGGCCACGAGGTGGTTGGTGAGCAACCCGGCCACCGCCTCGTCGAGATCACCGGCCGTCAGCAGCAACTGCTTCTGCGACGACAGCTCGATGGGTTCGGCCATCTTGCGGTGCACCACTCCGGTCAGGCAGGCGGTGCGCAGCGCGGTCCACGGGCTCTGCATGGCCAGCCCGCGTTCGTGCTGCACGGCCAGCGCGTACCGCGACATCACGACCGACAGGGCGGTGTCGTCGCCCTGCGGCAGGGTCTGCTCGTTCTCGTCGGCGACCTTGCCCATCGCCGCCAGCTTCGGCAGGTCGATCACGATCGTGTTGGTGGCCGGGCAGTATGACGCCGGGGGGCTGGCCTTGGCGTCGGCGCAATCGGCCGCCTGGAAGGACAACGTCGGCGGGCTCTTCGGCGAGAACACCTTGCCCAACAGTTCCATCAGCGTCGACAGCGTGTCCTGGTCGATCGGGACCTCACCGGTCTCCGGGTTTCCGGTGTTGGTGTCGACGCGCAGGGCGTTGGGCAGGTCGCCGCGGCGCTGCGCGATTTCCCTCTTGTCGATCCCCGCGCAGGCCGAGGCGCCGTCGATGAAACCCATTTGGAAGGCCTCGATCCGGTCCAGGGCCGACCCGTGCTCGTCGTCGTTCTCGGTCTCGCTGTCCATAACGGGATCCCGGGTGGTGATGATGCCCGCCAGCACGTGGTCGAGCCCGTCGGCGGTGCTCAGCGTGAACCGCGGCGACTTGCCGTCGGCGACCCAGAACAGGTAGACGCCGGCGAAGCAGTCGGCCTGCTGCTCGCGCACGATCGTGGGGTCGCGTTTGGTCACCAGCTTCGCCATGGTCTGCAACGCGTGGCCGAATTCGTGCGCCAGCACGCCGTTGACGGACATGTCGCCGAAGTACTTCTGCGCGACGGGCATGAACACGCCACGGTCCCAAGCGATCAGGTTGCAGCGCGACGTGAAGAAGGCGTTGACGAGCTTGTAGGTGTCGTTGTGGCAAACGATCGGGCTGGCCGGGTCGTTGGAGTTGTACGACACCATCTTGCCGACCGGGACGAAATCCCCCTTCAACGATTGGCTGTAGACCGACTTCCAATATTCCTCGATGTCGTTGACCGACAGCAACGACAACTTGTCGATCGCGCCGTTGTCGGTGTTGACCACGGTGCCGGTCGGGGCGGGTGCGTTCTGGCGAATCCCGCTGGGGCCGTTCGTCGCCGGCAGGCCGCCCACCCGGAATGGATCGTTCAGCATGGACAACGCGCGCCCGTCAACGAAGGATGTGCAGCCGGCCACCACGATTGCCGATGCCGCGCAGCTCAACACCCCCCGCAGCAAGGCGGCCGCCCTGCGCGGACGGCCACCGGCCTGCTGACGTCGATTCCGCGCACGGCTCTTCATACCAACCTCATCCCGACCGGGTGCAGGGCAGCACCAAAGGGTCTCATTCTAGAGCGGTTGGCTAACTATGACAGCACGAATGAGAACACCGTCGCGCGCGAGTCCCGACGGCCGGCCGGCGGGGTTGCGCGCGGCTTACCCGTTGCCGAACAGGGAACGCCGGGCGGGTATGCGAATCGGAAATAGCGAACTCGGCGGCGCGGCCTGCCGGCGCGGCCTAGGGCCGCGGCGCGGTCGGTGTCGGCGTTTGCGGCGGGGCCACCGGACCACCCGGACCCATTCCGCCGGGCCCCATCATTCCGCCGGGTCCCATCATCCCCGGCCCCATCATGCCGCCGGGCTGCTCCATCATGGGGCAGGTGCCGGGGCGCCCGCCGCCGTAGCCGTGGCGCCAGCCGTAGTGGTTGCCCGAGGCCCAGCCCAGCATCAGGCCCGAGAAGAAGATCACCGCGACGACGAACACGACACCGGCCACGATGACCACCCACGCGGCCGCTTGACCCAGCCGGGTGTGCGCGCCGAACCGATGATCGACGCTGGTTGCAGGAGTTTCCGTCATGCGCGCAACGATGCCACACGCATACCCACGGGGGGTAGGGACCATTGGCCCTAGCAAGGGCGGTGGGCGTCTGGTCGACTTGCCTGAACTGCGCAGGACCGAAGGGATCCGCGAATGGCTGGAGTGACGCGGCGGGCGGCGCTTGCCGCGCTGGGTGCGCTCGGTGCGGGCGCCATCGTGTGGCGGGGATATGTGCGTCCCGGCGTCCCCGGACTGGCCGTCCCCGCCATCCGCCTCACGGACTGTGGCGGCTTCATGGGCGCCGGTCGCACGGACATGAGCCGCTACATTGATATGTTCATGCGGCACAACGAAATCCATCGCGTGGTCGAGGACATTCCCGGCGGCGTGCGCACCACCACCGAGTCGGCATCGCCCGACCTCGCCGCTCAACTGCAAGCGCACGTCTCGAGCATGTACGCCCACCTCGATCAGGGCACCGAAGTCAGCTGCATGAGCCAGACCCTGCCGACCCTGTTCCGCCGCGCCGGCGGCTACCGCCGCCAACTCACGTTGACCCCGAACGGCGTGATCGCCGAGGAGACCGCCGACGATCCGGCGCTGACCGACGTCATCCGGTCGCACGCGCGCGAGGTCACCGGCTTCGTGCGGGACGGCATGCCCGCCATGATGCAGCAGATGATGGGGCCGGGCGGGATGGGCTGCGGCCGAATGATGAACCCGCGCATGCCTTGACGCGAGGGTGCCCTAGAAGGGCGGTGGATCGTCACCCGGGGGTGCGGGGCCGGCGGGCACCGGGCCGGTCGGCGCCGCGGGTCGCGCGGCCAGCCGGGCCTGGCGGTTGTGCCGGCGTTCGGCGGCGATGCGCAGGGCCCGGTTCTGCGCGCGGGTTCTGTTGCGTCGCGGCATCATCGCGGTGCGCTCGCCGCACCGCTCAACGGCCGTCTGGACCGGGGCGTCGCCGGTGGGCGCGCACAGGCTGGGGAACAACAGCGCGCTGCCCGGGGTGGTGACGTAGGTATGCCCGCCGGGCAACCGCCAGATCAGCGTGCCGTCGGGCAGCTGTTGGTCGCGCCAGCCCCAGAACGTTTTCAGCAAATGATGTTGGCGGCAAAGACATTTCAGGTTCGACGGATGCGTCGCCCCACCCTCG
>NZ_LZIZ01000026.1:0-50714 GCF_001666915.1 Mycobacterium sp. E3339
TTCTCGTGCCGGTGCCGTGCGCCTCGATGTAGTCCACGTCGCCGGCGCCCAGGCCGGCGGCGTCGAGCGCCCGCCGGATCACGTCCGCCTCGCCGGAAGCCGACGGCACCGTCTGGCCCGCGGCGCTGTGCCCGGCGTTGCCGGCTGCGGTCGCGCGGATGACGGCGTGGATGCGGTCACCGTCGCGCAGGGCGGCCGGCAGCGGTTTCAGCAGCACCAAGCCCCCGCCCTCGCCGCGCACGTAGCCGTCGGCGCGCCGATCGAACGCGTAGGTGTGGCCCGACGTCGACAGCGCGCCGAATTCGCGCTCCAGCATTGCCGTTTCGTCGGCCAAGTTGAGGTGGACGCCGCCGGCGGGCGCTCGACGCCGCCGGCCTGGGCGCCGGCGACGTGGACTACATCGAGGCGCACGGCACCGGCACGAGAATCGGTGACGAGGTGGAGGCCCGCGCGCTGGGGGAGATGTTCGCCGAGCGCGGGCAGCCGGTGAACGTCGGCTCGGTCAAGACGAACATCGGCCACGCCGGCGCCGCCGCTGGGATCGCGGGCCTGCTCAAGGCCCTGCTGGCCGTGCGGAATTCGGTGCTTCCGCCGAGCCTGCACCACGCCGACCCGAATCCCGGGCTCGAGCACCTGCGGGTCAACACCGCCGCGTCGCCCTGGCCGCCAACCGAGCGCCCGCGCCGCGCCGGAGTGTCGTCGTTCGGCATGGGCGGCACGAACGCGCATGTCATCGTGGAACAGGCCCCCGCGCAACCGAATACAACCGCGGGCGCGCGGGACGAAGCGGGACCGGTGTGGGTGCTGTCGGCCCGCTCGGAGCGAGCCCTGGCCAACCAGGCGGGCCGCCTGGCGGAACACCTGGCCGACTCGGGGCACAGCGCGGCGGACATCGGGTGGTCGTTGGTGACGACGCGATCGGTGTTCGAGCAGCGGGCGGTGCTGGTGGGCGCGGACCGGGAGGCGTTGACGCGCGGCCTGGCCGGCCTGGCCGCGGGGGAGCCGGCGCCCGGCGTGGTGGTCGGCCGGGCGGGGCCACCGGGGCAGACGGCGTTCGTGTTCACCGGCCAGGGCTCGCAGTGGTTGGGAATGGGACGCCAACTCCACGGACGGTTTCCGGCCTTCGCGCGCGCGTTCGACGAGGCCGCGGCGGCGGTGGACGCCCAGCTGCGGGCGCCGCTGCGCGCGGTGCTGTGGGGCACCGACGCGGAGTCGTTGCAGAACACCGAATTCGCGCAGCCGGCGCTGTTCGTCCTCGAGATCGCCCTGACCGCGCTGTGGCGGTCCCTGGGTGTGACGCCCGACGTGGTGCTGGGCCATTCGGTCGGGGAGATCGCCGCCGCGTGTGTCGCGGGCGTGCTGTCGCTGGACGACGCGGCGCGGATCGTGACGGCGCGGGGCCGGCTGATGGCCGGCTTGCCGTCCGGCGGGGTGATGGTGGCGGTGGGTGCCGGTGAGGCCGAGGTGGCCCCCCTGCTGGGCGGCGGCGTGAGCCTCGCGGCGGTCAACGGGCCCAACGCCGTGGTTCTTTCCGGTGAGCGGGCCGCCGTGGGCGCCGTCGTTGAGCGGTTGGCGGGCCGGCGCACGCATCCGCTGGCGGTCTCGCACGCGTTTCATTCGGCGCTGATGGAGCCGATGCTCGACGAGTTCGCACACCGGGTGGCCGGCATTGAACCGAAGCCGCCACGAATGTGCTTGGTGTCCAACGTTTCCGGTGAACCCATCGGGCCGGGGTACGGGTCCGCCGACTACTGGGTCGAGCACGTGCGCCGCCCCGTGCGCTTCCTCGACGGCGTGCGCGCCGCCGAGGCCCGGGGGGTCACGGCCTTCGTCGAGGTGGGCCCGGGCGGGGGGTTGAGCGCGGCGGTGGACCAATCGCTGACCACCGACCTGCCGATCTCGGTGGTCACCATGGCCAAGGACGGTCCCGAGGTCGCGTCGCTGCTGACTGCGGCCGGCCGGCTGTTCACCGCGGGCGTCGCCGTCGACTGGCCGGCCGTGTTCGCCGGCTCGGGGGCGCGGCGGATCGACCTACCGACGTATGGCTTTGTCCGCCAACGGTTCTGGCTCGGCGACGCGCGGAATGCACTGCCCGCCAAGCCGACCCGATCGCCCGACCTGGCCGAACAGTTGCACGCCCTCCAGCCGGGTGAGCAGCGCCGGCGGCTGGTCGAGCTGGTCTGCGAGCACGCGGCCGCCGTGGCGGGGCATCCGGACGGCCGGGCCATCGACCGCGATCGCGCCTTCGCCGATCTGGGTTTCGATTCGCTCACCGGCGTCGAGCTGCGCAACCGGCTGACCACCGCGACCGGGCTTGCGCTGTCGCGGACCCTGATCTTCGACTATCCCTCTCCCGCCCAGCTGGCCGAGCATCTGCGCCAGCAGCTGTTCCGCGGCGACCGAGGCGAATCCGACGAGGAGAAGCTGTGGTCGGCGCTGCGCAAGATCCCGATCGCGGAGCTGCGACGAACCGGACTGCTCGACAAACTCCTGCTGCTCGCCGGCCGGCCGGAAGGCGTTGGCGCCGAGCCGGTCACCGACATGATCGACTCGTTGAGCCCCGAAGCTTTGATCGCGATGGCGCTCAACGCCGGCGAGGACGAGGACGCAAAACGATGAAATGCCAACGCAATAAGACACATGTCGAATACAGCGAATTTTTGCCGGATCACCGGGAACCGCCTAGACTTTCCGAAATAGCGAAAGTCCCGTGTGAGCTGGGATGTAAGCAAAAGGGTTGGGCATGAGCGTCATCGCGGGCGTATTCGGGGCGTTGCCGCCGCACCGCTACAGTCAGGCCGAAATCACCGACCAGCTCGTCGAATTCCCCGCGCTGAAGGAGCACGAGGAAATCGTTCGGCGGCTGCACGCCGCCGCCAAGGTCAACAGCCGCCACCTGGTCCTGCCGCTGGAGCGCTACGCGTCGCTCACCGATTTCGGCGAGGCCAACGAGGTCTTCATCGAACACGCCGTCGAACTCGGGTGCCGGGCGCTGCTCGACGCGCTCGACGAGGCGGGCCTGCAGCCGCAGGACATCGACATGATCGCCACCACCACGGTCACCGGCGTGGCGGTGCCGTCGCTGGACGCGCGCATCGCCGGACGGTTGGGCCTGCGCCCGGACGTGCGCCGGGTGCCGTTGTTCGGGCTCGGCTGCGCGGCCGGCGCGGCGGGGGTGGGCCGGCTGCACGACTATCTGCGCGGCGCGCCGGACGGCGTCGCGGTCCTGGTGTCGGTCGAGCTGTGCTCGCTCACCTTCCCGTCGGTCAAGCCGACCGTGTCGGGCCTGGTGGGAACCGCGATGTTCGGCGACGGGGCCGCGGCCGTGGTCGCCGTCGGCGACCGCCGCGCCGAGCGGCTGAGCCCAAGCGGGCCCGACATCGTCGATTCGCGCAGCCGCCTCTACCCCGAATCGCTGCACATCATGGCCTGGAACGTCGATACGACCGGGCTGCACCTGGTGATGTCGCCGGAGCTGACGAACCTCATCGACCGCCACCTGGCCGACGACGTCAGCCGGCTCCTCGGCGCCCACGGGTTGACGAAGGATGACATCGGCGCCTGGGTGGCGCACCCCGGAGGCCCCAAGGTCATCACCGCGATCGGCAACAGCCTCGAGCTGCCCCCGGAGGCCCTCGAGCTCACCTGGCGCTCGCTGGGCGAGATCGCGAACCTGTCCTCGGCGTCGGTGCTGCACATCCTGCGGGACACCATCGCCAAGCCGCCGCCGGGCGGCAGCCCCGGGCTGATGGTCGCGTTGGGACCCGGGTTCGGCTCCGAGCTGGTGCTATTGCGCTGGCGCTAGGCCGATGGTGGCGAGCCGCCAAGACGAACGACGTCGACGGTCAGCCCCGGCTTGGGGGACAGCGCCGCAAGGTTGGCCGCGCGGATCCGCTGCTCGGGCATGCGCAGCGTGGTCCGGGCGATCAGGCGGGCCAGCATGACGGTCATCTCGGTGGTGGCCATGGCCGCGCCGATGCAGCGGTGCAGCCCGCCGCTGAACGGGATGAACTCGTGGGGGGCGGGCTTGCGGTAACCCGGGGCGTCGGAATCCCACCGCTGCGGACGGAACTGCGTTGGCTCCGGCCAGATTTCGGGGAGCCGATGCGTGACGTACGGGCTGAAGATCAGCAATCGGCCCGCCGGGATGCGGTGGCCGTCGAAGGACAGGTCGCGGATCACCCGGCGCGCCGAGATCACCCCGGGCGGGTACAGCCGCAGGGTTTCCTGGACGACGCCGTTGAGGTAGGTCAGCGCCGTGAGGTCGGCCGCGGCCGGGGGGCGTCCGTCGAGCACGCGCGCCACCTCGCCGGCGGCGGCGTCCCACGCGCCCGGCTGGGACAGCAGCGTGTAGATCGCCCACGCCAGCGCGCCGCTGGTGGTCTCGTAGCCGGCGGTGATCAGCGAGATGACGGCGTCGCGGATCTCGTTGTCGCTCAACGCATATCCCTCGTCGCCGCGGCCGTTGATCAGCATCGTCAGCATGTGGTCGTCGGGGGAGGGCTCGGCGCGCGCGGCTGCGATCTGGGCGTCGATCAAGTCGTCGATGCGTCGACGGGCGGCCACCGCCCGCCGCCAGGCCGGGGCGTTGAGCCGTTGCTGCAACGCGACAGCCTGCGGCAGTTGGTGAGTCAGGTCCAGCAGCGGCTGCAGTTGGCGCCCCAGGAAGTCCGACTGGGCGGCCAGGCGCGGCCCGAACAGGCTTTCGGCGGTGCTGCGCCGCACCGCGGAACGGCACTCGCGGTAGATGTCCAGCCGCTGCCCGGGCCGCCAGCCATCGATCACGGCGTCGATGTTGGCCACCATCGTGGCGACGTAGTCCTGGATCTGCCGGTGCCGCAACCCGGGCGCCACGACGCTGCGCCGGCGCCGGTGGTCGTCGCCGTCGCTGACGATCAGGGCGGTGGGCCCGTCGACGATGGCGAGGTTCTGAAATGTCAACCGCCAGCTGAACGCGTCGGCGTTGGCGAACACGAACTTGTTCGCCTCGGCCCCCAGCAGGTAGGTGTAGCCGCGCCGGCCGACCCCGGCGTCGATCACCGCGCCGCGCCGCCGGTACAGCGCCAGCAGGGCCTCGCCGGGCCGATAGGTCACCGGTTTCATTCCAGCGCCTCCGACAGCTCCAGCCAGCGGCTCTCCGTCGAGGCGACCTCGTCCTCGAGCGCCCGCAATTCCTGGGTGAGCCGGTTGATGCCGACGTGGTCCGACTGGTCGTGCCCTGCCAGTTCGTGGTGTTTGTCGGCGATCCGGTCGGCCAGGCGGGCGAGCTGGCGGTCGACGCCGGCCAGCTCCTTCTCCGCGGCCCGGCGCCGGGCCCCGGACATGACATGTTCCGGAGTCGAATCCCGCTTCGCCGCCGGCGCCGCGGTGCGCTCGGCGGCCAGCCGCAGGTACTCGTCGATCCCCCCGGGGAGGTGCCGCAACCGGCCGTCGAGGATGGCGTACTGCTGGTCGGTGATCCGCTCCAGCAGGTAGCGGTCGTGGGAGACGACGATCAGGGTGCCCGGCCACGAGTCGAGCAGGTCCTCGGTGGCGGTCAGCATGTCGGTGTCGACGTCGTTGGTCGGCTCGTCCAGGAGCAACACGTTGGGCTCGGACAGCAGCGTGAGCATCAGCTGCAGCCGTCGCCGCTGGCCGCCGGAGAGCTCGCCGATCCGGGCGGAGAGCTGGCCGCCGGCGAACCCCAGCCGCTCCAGCAGCTGGGCCGGCGTCACCTCGCGCCCCTCGACCTCGTACCCGCCGCGCAGCCGGCCCAGCACGTCGGCGATGCGGTCGGCGGCGAGCCCGGCCAGGGCGTCGCCCTGCTGGTCGAGCACGGCCAGCCGCACCGTCTTGCCGCGCTTGACGCGCCCGGCGTCCGGGGTGATGCTGCCCGCGATCAGCCCCAGCAGCGTCGACTTCCCGGCGCCGTTGGCGCCGACGATGCCGGTCCGTTCGCCGGGGGCGATCCGCCACTCGACGTCGCGCAGCACCTTGCGGCCCGCGAAGGCGACGGACACGTCCAGCAGGTCGATGACGTCCTTGCCGAGCCGGGCCGTCGCCAGCTTGGCCAGCTCGACGGTGTTGCGCAGCGGCGGGACATCCGCGATCAGCTGGTTGGCCGCCTCGATGCGGAATTTCGGCTTCGACGTCCGCGCCGGCGCGCCGCGGCGCAGCCAGGCCAGCTCCTTGCGCATCAGGTTCTGCCGCTTGGCCTCCGCCGTGGCGGCCAGCCGGTCGCGCTCGACGCGCTGCAACACGTAGGCCGCGTAGCCGCCCTCGAACGGCTCCACGATCCCGTCGTGCACCTCCCACGTCGTGGTGGCGACCTCGTCGAGGAACCAGCGGTCGTGCGTCACCAGCAGCAGCCCGCCGGTGTTGCGGGCCCAGCGCTGGCGGAGATGCTCGGCCAGCCAGGTGATGCCCTCGATGTCCAGGTGGTTGGTGGGCTCGTCGAGCGCGATGACGTCCCAGTCGCCCACCAGCAGCCGGGCCAGCTGAACCCGCCTGCGCTGGCCGCCGCTGAGCGTGGAGATCCGTGCGTCCCAATCGATGTCGGACGCCAGGCCGCCGACCACGTCGCGGACCCGCGCGTCGCCCGCCCACTGGTGTTCGGGCGCGTCGCCCACCAGCGTCCAGCCCACCGTGCCGGCCGGGTCCAGGGTGTCCGCCTGGCTCAGCGCGCCGACCCGCACGCCGCTGCGCCGGGTCACGCGGCCCGAATCCGGGCGCAGCTCGCCGGTCAGCAGCCGCAGCAGGCTGGACTTGCCGTCGCCGTTGCGCCCGACGATCCCGATGCGCGCGCCGTCGTTCACGCCCAGCGTGACCGATTCGAAGACCAGCTGGGTCGGATATTCGAGGCGGATGGCCTCGGCTCCCAATAGGTGCGCCACTGGCCCGACCCTACTGCGGTTATTCCAGGGTCAGCAGCGCCCGGTCGATCGCGCTCTGCGTCTCCGCCGACGCCGTGCTGGCCACCGCGTCCAGGAAGCGGCTGGCGAGGTCGCGCACCTTCAGGTTGGTTTCCTGGGAACGCCACACCAGGATGTCGAACGCCCGCTCCGCGGTGATCCCATACGCGGACATCAGCACGCCCTTCGCCTGTTCGATCCGGGCGCGGGCGTCGGCCACCGCCGACAGCACGTCGGTGATGTCGGCGTGCAACGAGTCGGTGACGTCGACGTAGAACCCGGACGTGCCGATCACGGTGCCCTGGTCGTCGACCATCCGGTCGCCCGCGACGACGACGCAGTGGGTGTGCCCGTCGGCGTCGACGATGCGGTGCCGGCTGCTGAACGGCTTGCCCCGCAGCACCCGGTCCAGGACGGCGGCGACGCGCTCGCGGTCGTCCGGGTGCTTGTGCTTCAGGAACAGGTCCGTGGAGGGCTCGACCTGCCCCGGCCGGTAGCCGTGCATCCGGGCGACCGCGTCCGACCACTCCCAGCGGTGGTCGGCGAGAAAGAACCGGAAGCGGCCGACGCTCTGCGGATCGCCAAGGCCCAACACCAGGTCGACCGCGTTGAGGCCGTGGTCTTCGACGACGTCGGACATGAGCGCGTCGCACGCGCTCGCGTCGCGGGTGGGCTCGCCGTTGCGTCGCTGAACGGCTTCATCTTCAAAGTTCACGGTCATCGCGCGCGGCCTTTCAGATGCGTAACTATGTCCTACGGGTATCAATGCCCACTTTTGCGCGAAGCCATTCACCTATCAGGCTTTTATCAGGCTTTCCGGTACGGCTCGGCGTCGGCGTGTTTGAACTCCAGGCCCAGGCCGGGCCGGCATTGATCCGGCCGCAACGCGCCGCCGTCGGGGGCGAGGGCCCCGTCGAACAGCATGTGCTCGATGCGGTGGTGGTCGTGGAAGTACTCCAGGTGCCGCAGGTTGGGGATCGCGGACGCCACGTGCGCGTGCAGGTTCGGCGCGCAGTGCCCGGACACGTCGACGTTGTGGGCGGCCGCCACGGCGGCGGCGCGCAGCCAGTCGGTGATGCCGCCGCACCGCGTCACGTCGATTTGCAGGCAGTCGACCGCGCCCGCGGCGAGCATCCGGTTGAAGTAGGCCAGGTCGTAGCCGTACTCGCCGGCGGCGACGTCCGGCGACACCTGGTCGCGCACCTCCCGCAACCCGGCGAGGTCGTCGGAGGACACCGGTTCCTCGAACCAGGTGACGTCGTGGTCGGCCATCGCGTGGGCCACCCGGATCGCCTGCTTGCGCCGGTAACCGCCGTTGGCGTCGACGTACAGTTCGACGTCCGGTCCGATCACCTTGCGCGACAGGGCGATTCGATCGAGGTCGCGGCGCTCGTCGGAGCCCCATGACTCGCCGATCTTGATCTTGACGCGGGGGATGTTCCACTCGTCGACCCAGCGCTCCAGCTGGGCGCGGGTGGTGCGCTTGTCGTAGGTGGTGAAGCCGCCGCTGCCGTAGATCGGCACCGCGTCGTGCGCCATGCCGAGCAGCCGGCACACCGGCAGGCCCAGCAGCTTGCCCTTGAGGTCCCACAGCGCGGTGTCGACGGCCGAGATCGCGCAGGACACCAGCCCGGGGCGCCCGTTGTTGCGCATCGCCCGCACCATCGCCTGCCACCGCCCGGGGACGTCGAGGGCGCCGTGCCCGGTGATCTCGCCGGCGAGCGGCCCGTTGATCAGGGGTGCGCACGCGCCGTCGGCGTAGGTGTAGCCGATCCCGCGCCGGCCGCCCGCCCCCACCTCGGCCAGCACCAGGGTGGTCGACGACCATGACAGCGTGCCGTCGGCTTCCGGTGCGTCGGTGGGGATTTCGTAGACCCGCGCGCTGACCTCGGCGATGCGGGCGTCGACGCTCATCGGGTCAACCGGCGCGCCGCGAGCCACGCGCCCAGCCCGGCCGCGCCGAGCGCGCCGGCGCCGCTGACGGCCGGGTGCTGCGACGCCCACAGCTGGGGGCTCAGCGCGTGGGCGTTGGCGTCGAACCCGCCGTGGGCGCCGTGGTCGCTGCCCGGCTCCTCGTCTTGCGGCTGCCAGAGGTTGTGCGGCCGCCCCGCGCCGACGGGCTGGTCGGTCTGCTGCGAGTCGTATCCGGTGCGGCCCAGGTAGCGGTCCAGCAACGGCGCGACGAACTTCTGCGCCAGCAGCGTCACCATGGTGCTGTCGCCGACCCAATACTGTTTGCGCCCAGGATGATCGGCGGCGTACAGGACGCCGCGGGCGGCCACCTCGGGCTGATAGATCGGCGGCACGGGCTGGGGGTGGCGCGGCAACCGGGACAGCACCCAGGAGAACTGCGGGGTGTTGACCGCGGGCATCTGGGCCACGGTGATCCGCACCTTCGAACCCTCGTGCAGCAGCTCGCAGCGCACCGATTCGGTGAACCCGTTGATGGCGTGCTTGGCGCCGCAGTAGGCCGACTGCAGCGGAATGGACCGCTGGCTGAGCGCCGAGCCGACCTGCACGATGGTGCCGCGGTCGCGCGGGCGCATCTTGGCCAGCGCCGCCATGGTGCCGTGCACATAGCCGAGATAGGACACCTCGGTCACGCGTTTGAACTCCTCGGCGCTGATCTCGCTGAACGGCGCGAACACTGAGGTGAAGGCGACATTGACCCACACGTCGATGGGGCCGAAGGCGGACTCGGTCTCCTCGGCGGCGGCGACGACGGCCGCGTGGTCGGCCACGTCGGTGGGGATGGTCAGCGCCTTGCCGCCACCGGATTCGACGTCGCGGGCGGCGCCGTCGAGACCGGCGGACCCGCGGGCCAGCAGGGCGACGTTCGCCCCCCGCCGCCCGAACAGTTGGGCGGTGGCGCGGCCGATTCCCGCGCTGGCCCCGGTGATAACCACTGTCTGCGTCATTACAAATCCCCTTTCCGATCAGTCATGGTGGACGCCGTCGTCGGCGAGGGTGGCCGTGCATTCGAGCATCAGCGCGTGCGCGAACGCCTGGGGCAGGTTGCCGCGCAGCTGGCGCTGCCGGACGTCGTATTCCTCGCAGAACAATCCGGGCGGCCCGCAGGCGGCGCGGTTGCGTTCGAACCAACGCATCGCGCAATGCGCATGTCCCAGTTGGTGTTCGGCGAGCGCCATCATGAATCCGCAGAGCAGAAACGCGCCCTCGGCGTCGCCCAGGTCCCGCTCGTCGTGCCGGAAGCGGTACACGAATCCGTCGTCGGTGAGTTGCGTGCGTACGGCGTCCAGGGTGGCGCGGGTGCGCGGGTCGTCCGCGGGCACGGCGCCGCGCACGGGCGCCAGCAGCAGCGACGCGTCGACCCCGGCCAGTCGCGGGCTGCGTTGCCAGTAACCGCCCTGCGGGTGCAGGCCGGTGGCCGCGGTCTCGGCCAGGATGGCGTCGGCCAGCGAGGCGCAGGCGGCCACCTCGTGGCCGCCGCCCGCCACCTTCGCGATGGCGCGCAGCCCGGCCACGCACGCCAGGCGTGACTGCGTCCAGTGCTCGTCGTCGATCTCCCAGATGCCCGCATCCGGTTCACGCCAGCGCTTTTCGATCGCCCCGATAGCGGTCTGCGCGGCCCGCCAACCCTCCGGGTCGAGCCGGCCGGCGTCAGCCGCCCGGGCCAGCAGCTGCAGCGCCTCCCCGAACACATCGAGTTGGAATTGCTGGTTCACCCAGTTGCCCACCTTGTCGCTGCCGCCCGGGTAGCCGGGCAGGTCGAGGGCTTCCTCGGCCGGCACGCTCTCCCCGGTGACGGTGTAGGCGGGCTTGAGGTCGGGGCCGTGTTCGAGCAACCGGGCACCCACGAATCCGACTGCCCCGTCCAGCAATTCGGTCGCCCCGACGGTCGCGGCGGCGACGCCGGCGTAGACCTGGTCCCGGATCCACGCGTAGCGGTAGTCGTAGTTCCGGTTGGAGTGCGCGCGTTCGGGCAGGCTCATCGTGGCCGCGGCGACCATGCCGCCACCACTGCTGGTCAGCCCGCGCAGCACCGCGTAGGAGTGCCGCCCGTCGCGGGGGGCGATGGTGCAGTTCAGCTCCGGCATGCTGCGGTGCCACGCGGCCGCCGTTGCGTCCCAAGCGATGTCGGGATCCTGCGGCCGCTCGGGCAGCGCGCGCTCGGAGAGCTCCAGCACCAAATCGTGCTGACTGCCCTCGTCGACGGTGATCTCGCAGGTGAGCAGTTCGCCACGGCCCTGGCCCTTGACCGCACGCGCGTCGCAACCGCCGAGCCAGCGCCACCGCAACCGTCCCGACTTACCGCTCCACACCCCGTCGTCGACGCTCAGGTCACCGGGGCCGTGCCGACCGAACCCCGCGCTCGGCTGCAGCGCCACCCGCACGCGGGCGGTCCCGCGGCAGCCCAGCAGGCGGCGCAGCAGCACCACCCGGTCCGGGTCACCCGGAAAGGCCAGCGCCTCACGGCATTCCACGATGCCGTCGCGGGTGATCCAGCGATTGCGCCAGATCAGGCTGCCCGGCTCGTAATAGCCGCCCCAGACGTGCCGCACATCGGTCGGCGTGACCGCATACACCCCGCCACCACCGATGAGGTTGGAGAAGACGGCGTCGGAATCCCAGCGCGGCGCGCACATCCATGCGACGTCGCCCTGGGGGCCGACCAGGGCGCCGCGCTCGCCGTCGGCGAGTAGCGCGTACTCGCGCAACACCCGGGGCGAGTAGGTCGCCTCGACGTCGATCGTGCGGTCAGCCACGGACCCCGGCCTCCGAGGGCCGCCTCGCCGGGGCGTCGCTGCGGATCTTCCCGCTCGCCATCCGTTCGGCCAGCCGCGAGGCCAACGCCATGATGGTCAACGCGGGGTTCGCCGAGCCCTGCGTCGGGCACACCGAGCCGTCGGCGAGGAACACGTTGGGAACGCCCCACACCCGGTGATCGGCGTCGACCACCGAGTTGTCCGGGCGGGTGCCCATGCGGGCCCCGCCGATCAGGTGGGCGAACCGCTCGATGGTCAGCACGTCCTGGGCGCCGGCCGCGTGCAGGATGTCGCCGATCACCTTGGTGGAGTAGGCCATGTTGGCTTTGTCGTTGTCGCACAGCGTGTAGTCGAACCGGGCCACCGGCAGGCCGTAGTGGTCGGTCTCGTCGGCGAGCGTGACGCGGTTGTCCGGCTGCGGCAACAGCTCGTTCAGCACGCCGATGGTGGCCCAGTGGTTGTAGTCGCGCATGTACTCTCGCAACGCCCGGCCCCAATGCCCTTCGGCGAGAACGTGTTCGGCCCAGCCGATCGGCATCGGGGACACGGTCTGGATGGCGAAGCCGCGGGCGAACCCCCGCGACGCGTCGGTCTCGTAGAACTGCTCCGAGGACACCTCCGGCGGAGGGGCCTTGTACATCCGGACCTCTTCGGACCATCGGCCCGCGGACTGCGTGGCACCCTGCACCATGACGTAGCGGCCGACCTGATCGTCGTTGTTGCCCAGACCGTTCGGGAACCGCTCGCTGGCGGAGTTGAGCAGCAGGCGCGGGGTCTCGATGGAATACCCGGCGATCGCGACGACTTTGGCCCGTTGCAGCCGTTCGGTGCCGCCGGCCTCGTCGTAGTAGACCACCCCGCGCGCGGCGCCGGTCTCGTCGAGCTCGACCCGGGCGGCCATGCAGTTGGCGCGGATCTCCACGGAGTGCGCCAGCGCATCCGGCAGGTGCGTGACGTACGGGCTGGCCTTGGCGTTGACCTTGCAGCCCTGCAGGCAGTAGCCGCGGTAGATGCAGTGCGGGCGGTTACCGAAGGTGCCGTTGACAATGCCGACGGGCCCGACCCTCATCTCGATGCCGAGCTGCATGGCGCCCCGCCACAGCTTGGCCGCGGCGCCCGAAATCGGATGGGGGGAGAAGGAATACCGATGGGGATAGCCCCAGGGCCAGTTCTGCCCGGCCACCGGCAACTCCAGCTCGATGCGCTCGTAGTGCGGGCGGATGTCCTCGTAGTCGATCGGCCAATCCGCCCCCACGCCGTCGAGCGTGTAGGTCTGCAGGTCGCTGGGATGGAAGCGCGGGGTGTAGCCCGCGTAGTGGACCATCGAACCGCCGACGCCCCGCCCGGAGTTGTTCTTGCCCAGTTCGATTGGGTCGTCGCCGCCGATGATCCGCTTTTGCGTCCAATACAGGGCGTGGGAGCCCGCCTCGTCGGAGACCCAGTCCTCGTCCGGATGCCAGAACGGGCCCGCTTCGAGGATCACCACCCGCCAGCCCGCGCGCGCCAGCCGTTGGGCGAGCACCGATCCGCCGGCGCCCGCGCCGACGACCACCAGATCGACCTCGTCGTCGTCGGCGTAGCGCCGCATGGTCTTTTCGCCGGGCAGGTCGCGCGAATGCACGTCGAGCAGGAAGCGCGAATCGTTGTCCTTCGGTCCGACCGCGCCCCTGAGCAGCCCGCGGAGTCGATCGCCCATCACAGCTCACCGCGCTGAACGACGCGAACCGGGTCTTCGTCCGTGGCACCCGGCCTCTCGAACGGCTCGCGTGCGGCTGCGGGCCCGGTCGCGCCGCCGAGGCGCATGAAGCCGCGCGGGTAGGCGGGCCCGCCGAACCCGATCTCGTTCCAGGCCCATGGGTGGGAGTAGAAGCCGGACAACACCATTCGCATGCACACCGACCATGCGCGTTTGACATTCAGGCGCGCCCAGGCACCGCCGTCCAGGTCGGCCCTGGAGAACTTCTCGACGATCGCCTCGCGCGTCTCGGGGTCGGCGTCGGCGAACGATGCCTGGCCGTAGCGGCTGGAGGCGGTCTCGTCGAGGCCGCGCAGCACCAGCCGCCACGTGTCGCGGTCGTCGGGCATGTCGGCGTACTGGTAACCGTCGAGCCGCCCGTCGGCGAGCTTGGAGTCGACGGACTCGGGCACCGGCACGCGGGGTTCGCGGTCCTGCGCCAGCGCCGTGTCGCAGAACGCGCGCAGGCACGGCTCCTCTTCGGCGGTGAAGAACCGCAGTGGGCCCGGCGGTTCCAGCCGGGCCAGCACCACCTTCTTGGTGGCTGCGTCCCAAGTGTCGGTGGTCTCCAGCACGTCGTAATCCGGGTAGCGCCCGATCATCTGGGGCGTGACACCGCGGCGCTGCTTGGGCAGCCAGGACGGGTGCGGGGGTTTGCGATCCGCGCGCAGGTTGGGCAGGTGATCGGGGCGTGAGGTGTCGGCCATCGCGCTCAGCCCCGGAACCTTTCGCGCCGCAGGATCGAGGCCAGCAGTCCCATCGCCCCGACCATGCACATCAACCCCGGCGCCACGATCGGTGGGCCCATGGGCACGTTGTAGGACGCGTTCTTCCACCCGCCGGGTTTGCGGGCCACGCCCCGGGCGTGCAGGTATTCGCCCAGCAGGCCGTTGGCGGTGTAGACGCCCGCCGTGATCGGCAACCAGAGTTTGGCCCAGCGGCGCGAGAACACCCCGCCGATCCCGGCCACCACGACAGGTGGCGTCACCACGATCGGGCTCCACATCCACTTGTTGCCGAAGCTCGCCTTGTAGTGCTCGAAATAGATTTCCGCCGTCGTGACCGCGGCCGCCATGGCCGTCAGCCCGGACAGCGAGCGTTCGAAGCGACCGTGCGCGACGTTGTAGAACGCCCGCTCGGCGAGGTGTTCGGCCTCGCCCGTCCGCCGTCCGCCGTTGCCTAACAACAACATCTGGTTTCCTTCCTGACTGGTCAGTTACTGGAGACGCCGATGAGTGCGCGAAATAGGTTGCAAAAGAAGACGTTTTGGGTGCCGAGCCTGGCAAGTTGCCGTACTGCCCATGCGTCACCTCACCTGGAGAAACGAAACACGCCCAGGCGGCCACCGCGCGATGAAGGCTCGCGATGACCGGCCCAGAGAGCTGGCACGCCCAGCTGTGTGTTTCAACCGAAGTGGTCCCGACGGCGCGTCGTGACCGAGGCGCACCGGGTGCGTACCCGATCCCCGACGCTGTAAACAGTCCGACCGGTGTCGGATGGTGGCGTGTTCCTGTCGGTCCCGTCCGGTAGTGTCGAACACATGTTCGAACGATGGCACGCGTCGCGTCCGGCGCCGGAGTCGGCGGTCCTGCTGGGCCGCGTGCGGGACGCCGGGCGGGCGGAGGCGCGGGCGGCCGCGGAACGTTTGGTCGCGGTCGCGGACTTGCTGATGCTGCGGTGCCGGGAGTCGGGGGAGCGGGCGGACTGGGCGGCCGACGCGTGGGATGCGGTGGCCGCGGAGGTGGGCGCGGCGTTGGGCTGCAGTGTGGCGATGGCGCACAGCTATCTGCGGTATGCGATGGCGATGCGCGAGCGGCTGCCGCAGGTGGGCAAGGCGTTCCAGGCCGGGGACATCGACTATCGGGCGTTTCAGACGATCGTGTTCCGCACCGACCTGGTCACCGACCCTGGGGTGTTGGAGCGGGTGGACGCGCGGGTCGCGGCGCTGCTGTCGCGACGGCCGTCACTGACCCGCGGCGGGCTGGGCGCGGCGGTCGACCGGGTGGTGGCGCTGGTGGACGCCGACGCCGTGCGGCGGGCCAAGGAGGCGATCGACGATCGCTTTGTCGACGTGCAAGCCAATGAGTCGGGGATGGCGTGGCTGACGGGCAGCGTGTTCGGCGCCGACGGGCATGCCCTGGATCGGCGGCTCGACGAGTTGGCCGCCGGCGTGTGCGGCGCCGATCCGCGCACCCAGCGGCAGCGGCGGGCCGATGCGCTCGGCGTGCTGGCCGCCGGTGCGGATCGGTTGGGTTGTCAGTGCGGGACGCCGGGCTGCGACGCCGGTGGGCGCACCGCGAGCAATGTGGTGATCCATGTGGTCGCCGAGGAGGCCGCGGTCGGTGGCCGCGGCGCGGCCCCGGGTGTGCTGCCCGGCGTGGAGGGGCTCGTGCCGGCCGAGGTGATCGCCGAACTGGCGCGCACGGCCAAGCTGGTGCCGCTGAGCGCCCCGGCGCAGGCCGAGCCACGCTACATTCCCTCGGCCAAGCTGGCCGACTTCGTGCGGTGCCGGGACCTCACCTGCCGGGCGCCGGGCTGTGGTCGCCCGGCCGTCGACTGCGACATCGACCATACGATCCCGTACGACGAGGGTGGGGCGACGCATCCGTCGAACCTGAAATGTCTTTGCCGCCAACATCATTTGCTGAAAACGTTCTGGGGCTGGCGCGACCAACAGTTGCCCGACGGCACGCTGATCTGGCGGCTGCCCGGCGGGCATACCTACGTCACCACCCCGGGCAGCGCGCTGTTGTTCCCCAGCCTGTGCGCGCCGACCGGCGACGCCCCGGTTCAGACGGTCGTTGAGCGTTGCGGCGAACGCACCGCAATGATGCCGCGGCGCAACCGAACCCGCGCCCAGAACCGCGCCCACCGCGTCGCCGCCGAGCGTCGACACAACCGCGACGCCCGGTCGGCTACCCAACCCGCAACCCCCGGCCCCGCGCCGCCGGACGAGGACCCGCCGCCGTTCTGACTGCGGGACAAGGGTTCAAACGGACTTGGTGACGCCGACGTAGGAGAGCACCACGTCGGATTCGTCCGTCTGCTGGGTCAGGGTCGCATACGACCGGATGAACGACTGACCCACGCAGCCATCGATTTTGACGTGAAAGCCGGTGATGATGACGCGGGGATGTGGGCCCTTGAATTCCTTCCTGGTCACCGGCACGACGAGGATCACGCCGGGTTTGAGGCCGACGGTGACCACCCCGTTGAACGGCGTGGTCACCAGCGGGATGAAACCACCGGCCAACGGGAAGCCGATGCCCGGGTTGACGCCGGCGCTGCCCGCCATCGTGACGCCGTTGGACGTGCTCATGTCGATCCCGCAGCCGATTTCGTAGCCCACCTCGAGGACGCCGGCAGGGTTTTCGAGCCCTTCCAGCGAAGCGGCGAATGTTCCGCGAGAGAGATATTCGCGAGACGAGACCGCGGTCGTCAGCGGCGCTATCGGAGTCTGCGACTCGTCCTTCGCCCCGAGGGCCAAGACCCAGCCCTCGGGCGTCGTGAAGGTCACCGGGTCGGACGAGGGAATCCGCCCCTCATCGGGTGCCGCTGCGGAGGTAGCGGCGGCTTCTTCGGCGTCGGGATCCGCCAGCGTCCGAGGCGCCGGGATCGCCGACATGACGATGCACGACGCGAGGATCGCGGCGCGACGAACGACCACGGCTACCGGCCACACGACGACACCGTAGGTACGGCACGAGCACGGTCGCGAAATTTGCTGGCCGTCTCGCCGAAGTCGTTGTGCGTTCGTGACCGTTATGGGACCGGAAATCCCGCACCTGCCTCGTTTGCCAGGCCGGTAGAATCGTCAGCTTGGAGTAGGGGACGACAGGAGTGCCGCGATGAGAACTCACCCGCTTGTTCGCGGACTGCTGCTGGCCGCGGCGGTGGGCGTGATGACTCTGATCGGCTGCGCCGGCGCCGGCGCCGCGCGCGCGGATTCGAATGTCTTCGGGGCGCCGGGGCCGTCCCTCCTCGACCAATTGGTGACCTCGACCCCCGCGCTGACGGTCGATCCGTCCGACGAAGCCAAACCCTCGAGGGGCTCGAACGCCGTCGGCATGTTTTGCGAGAACCAATTCGCGCACTGCCACTAGACCCCGCGCCCGGGCAAATTGCCTGGCCAGGCCCGCCAAGATCGCCGGTGTGCCATGATGTCGGAGCTGTCAAGACATAGGGGAGCGGGCCGTGGATCTCAACTTGTCGATCGTTACGCGACCGGTCGAGCGCCTGATCGCTACGGCGCAGAACGGGCTGGAGGTCGTCCGGCTGGGGGGCTTGGAAACAGGTACCGTCCCCTCGCCGTCGCAGATCGTCGAGAGCGTACCGATGTACAAGCTCCGACGTTATTTCCCGCCGGACAGCCGGCCGGACAAACCGCCGGTGGGCCCGCCGGTGCTGATGGTGCACCCGATGATGATGTCGGCGGACATGTGGGACGTCACCCGCGAGGAGGGCGCGGTCGGCATCCTGCACGCCAACGGGATCGATCCGTGGGTGATCGACTTCGGCGAACCCGACAAGGTCGAGGGCGGCATGCGCCGCACCCTGGCCGACCACATCGTCGCGCTCAGTCAGGCCATCGACACGGTCAAGGAGACCACCGGCAGCGACATCCACCTGGTCGGGTACTCGCAAGGCGGCATGTGGTGCTACCAGGTCGCCGCCTACCGGCGGTCGAAGAGCCTGGCCAGCATCGTCACGTTCGGGTCGCCGGTGGACACCCTGGCCGCCCTGCCCATGGGCATCCCGGCAAACTTCGCCGCGCCGGCCGCCAACTTCATGGCCGACCACGTGTTCAGCCGGCTGGCCATCCCCAGCTGGATGGCGCGCACCGGCTTCCAGATGCTGGACCCGCTCAAGACGGCCAAGGCCCGGGTGGACTTCCTGCGCCAGCTGCACGACCGCGAGGCGCTGCTCCCGCGCGAACAGCAGCGCCGGTTCCTCGAGCGCGAGGGATGGATCGCGTGGTCGGGCCCGGCCATCTCCGAACTGCTCAAGCAGTTCATCGCCCATAACCGGATGATGACCGGCGGCTTCGCCGTCAACGGCCAGATGGTCACGCTCACCGACATCACCTGTCCCGTGCTGGCCTTCGTCGGCGAGGTGGACGACATCGGCCAGCCCGCGTCGGTGCGCGGCATCCGGCGGGCCGCCCCCGACGCCGAAGTGTACGAACGGACCATCCGCACGGGCCATTTCGGCCTGGTCGTGGGATCCAAAGCGGCGCAACAGAGTTGGCCGACCGTCGCCGAATGGGTGAAGTGGCTGTCCACCGGCGGCGACAAACCGGACAGCATCGACCTGATGGCCGACCAGCCCGAGGAGCGCACCGACAGCGGCGTCGCGTTGAGCTCCCGGCTGGTGCACGGCGTCGGCGAGGTGTCCGAAGCCGCGCTCGGCCTGGTGCGCGGGGCGGCCAACACGGTGGTCGCGGCCAACAAATCCGTGCGCACCCTGGCCGTCGAAACGGCCCGCACGCTGCCGCGCCTGGTGCGGCTGGGACAGATCAACGACCACACGCGAATCTCGTTGGGCCGCATCATCGAAGAGCAGGCCCACGACGCCCCGCAGGGCGAGTTCCTGCTGTTCGACGGCCGCGTGCACACCTACGAGGCCGTGAACCGGCGCATCAACAACGTCGTGCGCGGCCTGATCGATGTCGGTGTGCGCCAAGGGGATCGGGTGGGCGTGCTGATGGAGACGCGGCCCAGCGCGCTGGTCGCCATCGCCGCGCTGTCGCGGCTGGGCGCGATCGCGGTGGTGATGCGGCCGGACGCCGACCTGGCCGCATCGGTCCGGCTCGGGGGAGTGACCGAGCTGCTGACCGACCCGCCCAACCTGGAGGCGGTGCTGGCGTCGGACCGCCAGGGGCTGCGGCAGGTGCTGGTGCTGGGCGGCGGCGAGGCGCGGGATCTGCACCTGCCCGACGACAGCGACGTCATCGACATGGAGCAGATCGACCCCGACGCCGTCGAGCTGCCCGGCTGGTACCGGCCCAACCCCGGCCTGGCCCGGGACCTGGCGTTCATCGCCTTCAGCGCGGCCGGGGGCGAGCTGGTGGCCAAGCAGATCACCAACTACCGGTGGGCCGTGTCCGCCTTCGGGACCGCCTCCACGGCGGCCCTCGACCGCCGCGACACCCTGTACTGCCTGACGCCGCTGCACCACGAGTCGGCGCTGCTGGTCAGCCTGGGCGGCGCGGTGGTCGGCGGCACCCGCATCGCGCTGTCGCGCGGCCTGGACCGCGACCGCTTCGTGCAGGAGGTGCGCCAGTACGGCGTGACGGTGGTGTCGTACACCTGGGCCATGCTCCGGGAGATCGTCGACGATCCCGCGTTCGTGCTGCACGGCAACCATCCGGTGCGGCTGTTCATCGGCTCCGGCATGCCGACCGGGCTGTGGGGACGGGTGGTCGACGCGTTCGCGCCGGCCCACGTCGTCGAGTTCTTCGCCACCACAGACGGGCAGGCCGTGCTGGCCAACGTGTCCGGCGCCAAGACCGGCAGCAAGGGCCGGCCGCTGCCCGGCGTCGGGCGCATCGAGCTGGGCGCCTACGACGCCGAGCACGATCTGATCCTGGAGAACGATCGCGGCTTCGTCGAGATCGCCGAGCCGAAGCAGGTCGGGGTGCTGCTGGCCGCGTCCAACGGCCCGATCGACCCGACGGCGTCGGTCAAGCGCGGCGTGTTCGCCGCCGGCGACACCTGGATCTCGACCGAGTACCTGTTCTACCGCGACGACGACGGCGACTACTGGTGGGCGGGCCGGCGCGGCTCGGTGGTGCACACCGCCCGCGGCCTGGTGTATCCGGAGTCCGTGACCGACGTGCTGGGCTGTGTCAACGGTGTCGACCTCGCGGTGACCTACAACGTGCCGGTGGGCGACCGGGAAGTCGCGGTCTCGGCGGTCACGCTGCTTCCCGGCGCCAGCATCACCGCGGCCGACCTGACGGACGCCGTCGCGAAGATCCCCGTCGGCGTGGGCCCCGACATCGTCCAGGTATGCCCGGAGATGACGTTGAGCGCGACCTACCGTCCGACCGTCAGCGCACTGCGCGCCGCCGGGATTCCCAAACCGGGCCGCCACGTTTGGCATTTCGACGCCGAGGGCAACTTCTTCCGCAAGCTGACCCCGGGCGTGCGGGCGGCGCTGAGCGGGCGTGCCGATGGTTGACGATTCGCTGCTGAGCATCCTGGTGTGCCCGGCCGACCGCGGCCCGTTGCTGCTCATCGACGACGAGCTGTACAACCCGCGGCTGCGCCGGGCCTACCGCATCGAGGACGGCATCCCGGTGCTGCTCGTCGACGAGGCCCGCGACGTCGACGACGACGAGCACGCGCGGCTCATGGCACGAGGCCGTCCGGCAGATCCCCGGTGAGGTAGCGCTGCAGGTTCGGCGCGATGGTCCGCGCGACCTGCTCGGCCGGCAGCGACGCGAACGGCTCGAACTGCAGGATGTAGCGCGCCAGCACCACGCCCACCAGCTGCGACGCCACGAATTGGACGCGGAGTATTCCGCTTCCGGGCGGATTGTCAACGCGCGCACCGACTTCCACCGCGATCACGTCCTCGATGAACGTGCGGAACAGGTTGACCTCCGTGCCGGCCAGGATGGACCGCAGCGTGGCGACGAAGGCCGTGCCGATCTCGGAGTCCCACAGCGGCAACAACATCGACGGCAGCCGGTAGCCGATTTCGTCGATCGGCACCTCGCGCAGCGGGCCGATGATGTCCATCGGATCGATCGGGATGTGCACGGCCGCGGCGAACAGCTTCTCCTTGGTGCCGAAGTAATGGTGCACCAGTGCCGAATCGACGCCGGCCGCCGCCGCGACCGCGCGGATCGAGGTGTTGCCAATCCCATTGGTGGCGAACAGCTCTCGCGCGCACGCAAGAATGCGATCGCGGGTGTCGGAGCTGCCGGCCGGCCGCCCGGGCCGCCGGCGCCCGGCTTTAGCAACGGCCACTAGCTGGTCCGCCGCCGCAGCGTAGCGGCCGCCAGACACAGCGCCGCCAGCGCGAACCCCAGCACGACGACGATGTCGCGCACCGCGATGTAGGTCAGCTGCGGGTGCGCGCCCACCTGCTGCAGCGCCTCCAGCGCGTAGCTGGCCGGCATCACGTTGCTGACCCACTGCAGCCAGTGCGGCATCACCGCCCGGGGCACGATGATGCCGGCCAGCAACAGCTGCGGCACCATCACCAGCGGGATGAACTGCACGGCCTGAAACTCGGTGCGGGCGAACGCGCTACACAACAGGCCCAGGCCCACGCCGAGGACGGCGTTGACGATCGCGATCGCGAACACCCACGCCGGGCTGCCGGCGGTGTCGAAACCGAGCAACCAGAACGACACGATGCAGGCCAGAACTGCCTGCGCCGCAGCGGCCGTCGAGAAGGCCGTGCCGTAGGCCATCAGCAGATCGAACCGGCGCAGGGGAGTGGTCAGGATGCGCTCGAGCGTCCCGGAGGCGCGTTCGCGCTGCATGGTGATCGCCGTGATGATAAACATCACGAACAACGGGAAGAGGCCCAGCAGGATCAGGCAGGCGTTGTTGAACGGGGCCGGCGTGCCGGGCCGGTGCGGCGCGTTCTGAAACATGAAGTACATCAACGTGATCACCAGCACCGGCACGAACAGGATCATCGCGACGCTGCGGTGGTCGGCCGCCAGCTGGCGCAGGATCCGCGTCGTGGTCGCGGTGTAGCCCTTGAGCCCTAACCGGCTTGGCGCATGGTGTTGCGCCTGATGATGGACAGAAACGCGTCCTCCAGTGACGTGCATCCGGTGTCCTCTCGTAGTTGGGCCGGGGTGGTGTGCGCGAGCAGGTGGCCGTCGCGCATCAGCAACAGGTCGCCGCAGTGGTCGGCCTCGTCCATGACGTGGCTGGACACCAGCAGCGTGGTTCCGCCGCGGGCCAGCTCGGTGAACTGCTCCCAGAGATCGGCGCGCAGCACCGGGTCCAGGCCAACGGTGGGTTCGTCGAGCACGAGCAGCTCGGGGCGGCAGACCAGCGCGCACGCCAGCGACACCCGGGTGCGCTGGCCGCCGGAAAGGTTGCCGCAGTAGGCGCTTCGGTGGTCGGCCAGCCCGACCCGCTCGATCGCGGCGTCGGCGGCGTGGCGGTCGAAACCGTACAGCGAGGCGAAGTAACGGACGTTGTCGACGATCCGCAGGTCGTTGTAGATGGTGGGGTCCTGGGGCAGGTAGCCGACGCGGCGGTGCAGCGGCGCCGACCCGGCCGGGTGGCCGAGCACCGTGACGGTGCCCGAGGTCACGATCTGGGTGCCGACGATGCAGCGCATCAGGGTGGTCTTGCCGCAGCCCGACGGGCCGAGCAGGCCGGTGATGCTGCCGCGCCCGATCTGCACCGAGAAGTCGTGCAGGGCGGGCCGCTTACCGCGGATGACGCGCAGGTGATCGATGCGGACGGCCTGGTCGCCGATTAATTCATCACGTGATGAAGTCATCATGTGATGAATATCGTCCTCCGGGGAGGCGTTGTCAAGGGTTGGTGCGGTCGTCCAATCCGGGACGGCGCAGCGGCAGGTGCCCGTGCACGCCCTCGGCGTACGCGGTCTCGGCGTGCTGGGTGAGGTCGACGCCAGTGGTCTCGTCTTCGGCGCTGAGCCGGAAGCCCATCAGCCGGTCGATCACCTTGGCCAGCACGAACGACACGGTGAACGCGTAGAGCCCGACGACGACGATCGCGAGCGACTGCTTGCCCAGCTGGCCCAGGCCGCCCCCGTAGAAAAGGCCCCGCGGCCCCGACGTCATGACCGCGGTGGCCAGCAGCCCGATCAGCGACACCCCCACCACGCCGCCCACGAAGTGCACGCCCACCACGTCGAGCGAATCGTCGTAGTTGAAGCGGAATTTCGCGCTGACCGCGAACGAGCACACGACGCCGGCCGCGAGCCCGACGACCGCCGCGCCGAGCGTGTTCACGGTTCCGCACGACGGCGTGATGGCGACCAGCCCGGCCACCACCCCGGACGCCGCGCCGAACGTGGTGGGCCGGCCGTCGCGGACCTGTTCGACCGACAGCCAGCCGAGCATGCCGAGGCAGCCGGCGACGAGCGTGTTGAGGAAGATGGCCGCCGCGGTCCCGTTGGCGGCCAGCGCGGAGCCGGCGTTGAACCCGAACCAGCCGAACCACAGCAGGCCGACGCCGAGCAACACCAGCGGCAGGTTGTGCGGGCGCATCGCGTCCTTCTTGAAGCCGATGCGCGGCCCGAGCACCAGCGCCAGGGCCAGGGCCGAGGACCCGGACACGATCTCGACGACCAGGCCGCCCGCGTAGTCGAGCACGCCGAGCTTGGCCAGCCAGCCGCCCGGCCCCCACACCCAATGCGCCACAACCGAATACACGACTACGGCCCACACCGGGACGAACACCATCCAGGCGGCGAACTTGGCGCGGTCGGCGATGGCGCCGCTCACCAGCGCAGCCGTGATGATCGCGAACGTCACCTCGAAGGTGGCGAACAGCAATTCGGGTACCGCGCCGTGGGTGGTGTCCGGGTTGATGCCCAGCATCCCGATGTGGCGAAGGTTGCCGACCAAGCCGCTCGCCCCGTCTTCGGAGAACGCGATGGTGTAGCCCACCAGCAGCCACGCCACCGTCACCAGCGGGATGGAGATGAAGCTCATCATGATCATGTTGAGCACCCCGGTGGTGCGCACCATGCCGCCGTAGAAGATGGCCAGGCCGGGGGTCATCAGCAGGACCAGCGCGGTGCTGGCCAGCAGCCACGCGGTGGCGGCGGGGTCGATCGAATGCATGGCTCGGCTCCTTCTCGGGGTCCTGGGGGTCCCCGCGACACCGGGATATTGCCATGGCGGCGGTGCCGGTAGGTTCGGTGGGTGGCCGCACGCGAGCTGCTCGTCGACCCCGTCGCGGCCGCGCATCGGCTGCTCGGCGCCACCCTCACCGGGCGCGGCGTCACCGCCGTCATCGTCGAAGTCGAGGCCTACGGCGGCGTTCCCGACGGCCCCTGGCCCGACGCCGCGGCCCACTCCTACCGCGGCATGTCCGGCCGCAACGCGGTGATGTTCGGCCCGCCCGGCCGGCTCTACACCTACCGCAGCCACGGGATCCACGTCTGCGCCAACGTCTCCTGCGGGCCCGACGGGACCGCCGCGGCAGTCTTGCTGCGCGCCGCCGCGCTGGAGGATGGCACCGACGTGGCCCGCGCCCGGCGCGGCGAACTGGTCCGCGCGGCCGCGCTCGCGCGTGGCCCGGGCAACCTGTGCTCGGCCCTGGGAATCGCCATGGCGGACAACGGCATTGACCTGTTCGACCCGAACGGTGCGGTAACGCTGGAACTGAACGAGCCGCTGACCGCCGTGTCCGGGCCACGCGTGGGCGTCAGCAAGGCCGCCGACCGGCCGTGGCGACTGTGGCTCCCGGGCCGCCCGGAGGTTTCGGCGTACCGGCGCAGCCCGCGGGCGCCGGCCCCGGGCACCAGTGATTAGTGGCGATCGCAAGCGCGGCGTTGGGGGCACCCCCGCGAAGCTGGGGGACCGGGCGAAGCGGGTCGCCACCAGTGATTAGGTCTAGGCGTCGGCCAGGGCGACGGCGCGATACGCGGGGTCCACGCGCCGCGCGAGGAACACGAACGTCAAGGCCATCAGGGGCGCGACGGCGCTGTATAGCGCGGCCGGCGTGGCCATTTCGACGCTGTTGAGCAACTGCGGGCTCAACGCCACGCCCATCGCCACCACGGCGTTGTGCATGCCGACCTCCAGGCTGACCGCCACGGCTTGCCGGGGAGCCAGGCGCATCAACCGCGGCGCCAGGTAGCCGACCGTCAGGCTGACGGCGCAGAAGGCCACGACGGCCCCGGTCAGCGCGCCGATGTTGTGCCACAGCGTCTTTCGTCCGCCGGCGACGGCGCCCAGCACGGCGACGACCAGCAGCGCGATGGCCAAGATCCGAACCGGCTTCTGCAGCCGCCGGGCCGCCTCGGGAAAGCGGTGCCGGAAGGCCACCCCGGTGGCGATCGGGACGAGCACCATGCCGAACACCGCGAAGAACTTGTCCAGTTGCAGGGGGAGAAACCGCCCCTCGCCGAGGAACCAGGTCATCGACACCGCCAGGATGGCGGGCAGCGCGACGATCGACAGCACGGCGTTGATCGCGGTCAGCGTGAGGTTCAGCGCCAGGTCGCCGTTGAACAGGTGGCTGAGGATGCTCGACATCGTCCCGCCGGGGGTCGCGGCCATCAGCATCAGCCCGACGGCCAGCGGGGGCGCGAGGCGGAAGGCCTCGGCGATCACCAGGCACAGGGCCGGGAGCAACAACGCCTGGCAGATCAGCGCCACCGCCAGGGGTTTGCGCAGCGTGGCGGCGCGCTTGAAGTCGTCGATCGTGAGCGTCAGCCCGAGGGCGAGCATCACCGCGATGACCACGATCGGCCAGTATCGGTTGTCCATCACGCTCCGCGTCGTCGGCGCGCCCACGTCGATGGCGCGACGGTGGTTAGCTTGCCTTATCGAGCCGCGCGGCGGCGAATCGTGGCCCCGGGAGCGACTAAAGTCGTGCGCGATGTCTTCCGGGATCCTTGACGAGCTGGGCTGGCGCGGCCTGATCGCGCAGTCCACCGACCTCGACGCGCTGGCCGCCGAGCGCGGGCCGCTGACCGTGTACGCGGGTTTCGATCCCACCGCGCCCAGCCTGCACGCGGGGCACCTGGTGCCGCTGCTGGCGCTGCGGCGGTTTCAGCGGGCCGGGCACCGCCCCATCGTGCTCGCCGGCGGGGCCACCGGCATGATCGGGGACCCGCGCGACGTCGGCGAGCGCACCCTGAACGAGGCGGACACCGTCGCGGACTGGACCGGGCGCATCCGCGGGCAGCTGGAGCGCTTCGTCGATTTCGACCAATCCCCGACGGGCGCGGTCGTCGTCAACAACCTGGACTGGACCCAAGGCCTCTCGGCCATCGAGTTCCTGCGCGACCTCGGCAAGCATTTCTCGGTCAACGTCATGCTGGATCGCGACACCATCCGGCGGCGGCTGGAGGGCGAGGGCATCTCCTACACGGAGTTCAGCTACATGCTGCTGCAGGCCAACGACTACGTGGAGCTGCACCGGCGGTACGGCTGCACGCTGCAGATCGGCGGCTCCGACCAGTGGGGCAACATCATCGCGGGCGTCCGGCTGGTCCGCCAGAAGCTGGGCGCGACGGTGCACGCGCTCACCGTTCCGCTGGTCACCGCGGCCGACGGCACCAAGTTCGGCAAGTCCACCGGCGGCGGCAGCCTGTGGCTGGACCCGGCGATGACCACCCCGTACGCGTGGTACCAGTACTTCTTCAACACCGCCGACGCCGACGTGATCCGGTACCTGCGGTGGTTCACCTTCCTGTCGGCCGACGAGCTGGCCGAGCTGGAGCAGGCCACCCGGGAGCGCCCGCAGCAGCGCGCCGCCCAGCGCCGGCTGGCCCGCGAACTGACCGTGCTCGTCCACGGCGAAGCGGCCACCGAGGCCGTCGAGCACGCCAGCCGGGCGCTGTTCGGTCAGGGCGAGCTGGACCGGCTGGACGAGGCGACGCTGGCGGCCGCGCTGCGCGAGGCCTCGGTGGCCGAGCTCAAACCCGGCGCCCCCGACGGGATCGTCGACCTGCTGGTGGCCAGCGGCCTGTCGGAGAGCAGGAAGGCCGCCCGCCGCACCATCGGCGAGGGCGGGGTGTCGGTCAACAACGCCCGGATCGACAGCGAGGAGTGGGCGCCGCAGCCCACGGATTTCCTGCACGGCCGGTGGCTAGTGCTGCGCCGCGGCAAGCGCACGGTCGCCGGGATCGAAAAGGTCAGCGAAAAGGTCTAGGAACGCACGCGCAAAACGCGTTGGTGCGCAAATCTTTACCGTTCCGTGTTGCGGCTGTGACCCGGATTGGCCAGGGTGGTCACGGTGATATCCCTGCGGCGCGTCCGGTGGGCCCTGCTGCGCGTCCTGGGGGTGGGCGCCTGCGTGGCGGGGCTGGCCGCGCCGCTGGCCGCGCCCGTGCGCGCCGACATGCGCGGGAACGCCTTCCTGATGGCCTTGTCCAACGCCGGGATCACCTATCCCCACCCCGCCAGCGCGCTGGCGCTGGGCCAGTCGGTGTGCCCCATGCTGGTCATGCCGGGCCAGTCCTTCGACACGGTGTCCGCCGAGATGGCCAGGCGCAGCGGCCTCGGTTACGACTCGGCCGGCCTGTTCACCATCGTCGCCATCGCGAACTTCTGCCCGGCGGTGATCGCGCCGCTGCTGCAGAACCGGCTCACGGCGTACTAGCCCGGCGGCCCCCGTATCCTCGGCTGCGTGGTCGACGACAGGCAGCGGCAGCGGGGTGAACGGCGCCCGCGTTCGTCCGGCGCCTGGTCGGGGCCGGGCCGCGCGCGACCGGCCCAGCCGCAGAAGCCCGACGCCCGCCGCGAGCCCGAGGGTCGCCGCGAGCCCGACGCCGGGCCGCCGATACCGCCCGGCGTGGAGGCCCGGCAGCTGGCGCCGGAGATCCGCGGCGAGCTGAGCACCCTGGACCGTGCCACCGCCGACGCGGTCGCGCGCCACCTGGTCGCCGCCGGCGAGTTGCTCGACGAGGACCCGGAGGCCGCGCTGAGCCACGCCCGCGCCGCCCGGGCCCGGTCCAGCCGGATCGCCGCGATCCGTGAGGCGGTCGGAATCGCCGCCTATCACTGCGGCGACTGGGCCCAGGCGCTGGCCGAGCTGCGCGCCGCCCGCAGGATGGGCAGCAAGTCCAACCTGCTCGCCCTGATCGCGGATTGCGAACGGGGACTTGGCCGCCCGGAACGCGCGATCGAACTCGCGCGCGGGCCCGAGGCGGCCCAGCTCGACGGTGACGACGCCGACGAGCTGCGCATCGTCGCGGCCGGCGCGCGCGCGGACCTCGGGCAGCTGGAGCAGGCGCTGACCGTCTTGTCCACGCCGCAATTGGACCCGGGCCGCCAGGGCCCGACGGCGGCGCGGTTGTTCTACGCCTACGCCGACACGCTGTTGGCCCTGGGCCGCAAAGACGAGGCGCTGCAATGGTTCCTGCGCTCGGCGGCGGCCGATGTCGACGGCGTCACCGACGCCGAAGACCGGGTCAGCGAGCTGGGCTGAGATGACAAGCGTTGCGCGCCAATACGATTGCCTGCTGCTCGATCTGGATGGCACCTTGTTTCGCGGTCGCCGGCCCACCGACGGCGCGGTGCAGGCCCTGGCCGAGGTGCGCAGCCGCGCGTTCTTCGTCACCAACAACGCGTCGCGCAGCGCCGCCGAGGTCGCCGCGCACCTGACCGACCTCGGCTTCACCGCCGCCGCCGACGACGTCGCCACCAGCGCGCAGAGCGCCGCGCGGCTGCTGGCCGATCGGCTGCCGGCCGGGTCGCCGGTGTTGATCGTGGGCACCGACGCGCTGGCCGACGAGGTCGCCGCCGTCGGGCTGCGCCCGGTGCGCCGCTACGACGACGAGCCGGTCGCCGTCGTGCAGGGCCTGTCGATGACCATCGGCTGGCCCGACCTGGCCGAGGCCGCGCTGGCCATTCGCTCCGGCGCGCTCTGGGTGGCGGCCAACATCGATCCGACCCTGCCGACCGAGCGGGGCCTGTTGCCCGGTAACGGTTCGATGGTCGCCGCGCTGCGGGCCGCGACCGGCGCCGAGCCCCAGGTCGCGGGCAAACCCGCGCCCGGCCTGCTCACGGACGCGGTGGCCCGGGGCGAATTCCGCGCGCCGCTGGTGGTCGGCGACCGGCTGGACACCGACATCGAGGGCGCCAACGCGGCCAAGCTGCCCAGCCTGATGGTCCTCACCGGGGTCAGCTCCGCGCGGGACGCGGTGTACGCCGAACCCGAGCGGCGGCCGACCTACATCGGCCACGACCTGCGCGCGCTGCACTCCGACGGCGACCAGCTCGCGGTCGGCCCCCAGCCGGCCTGGCGGGTCGACGTCGGCGACGGGGCGGTGACCGTCAGCGGCGCCGGGCCCGACGACGGCGACGGGCTGTCGATCGTCCGGGCGGTCGCCAGCGCCGTCTGGGGCGCGCGGTCCGACGGGCACCCGCTCGGCATCCACGCCGCCGACGACCGCGCCCGCGACGCGCTGCAGCGCTGGTCGTTGGTGCACAGCGACTGACGGGTGACTAGCGTAAGAGCGCAATGACTACCGATCCCGAACAGATTCGTGCCGAAATCGACGCCCTGCTGGCCCGGCTGCCCGAGCCCGGCGCGCCGGACGATCCCCACAACGCGCCGTCGCTGACGGAGCTCGAAGACATTGCGCGCCGCCTTTCCGAGGCGCACGACGTGCTGCTGGCCGCGCTGGAGTCGGCGGAGAAGGGCTGAGTGCCCGCATGTCCCGCCGCGCCCGCGTCGACGCCGAGCTGGTTCGGCGCGGCCTCGCGCGATCGCGCCAGCAGGCCGCCGAGTTGATCGGCGCCGGGCGGGTCAGCATCGACGGGCTGCCGGCCCGCAAGCCGGGCACGGCCGTCGCCGTCACCGCGGCCCTGACCGTCGCCGACGACGGCGAGCGGGGCTGGGTGTCACGCGGCGCGCACAAACTGATCGGCGCCCTGGACGCCTTCGGCATCCCGGTGGCGGGCCGGCGCTGCCTGGACGCCGGGGCTTCGACGGGCGGGTTCACCGAGGTGCTGCTGGACCGCGGCGCCGCCGAGGTGGTGGCGGTGGACGTCGGATACGGCCAGCTGGCGTGGTCGCTGCGCTGCGACCCGCGGGTCGTCGTCGTGGAGCGGACGAACGCGCGCGACCTGTCGGTGGAGGCGATCGGCGGCCCCGTTGACCTGATCGTGGCCGACCTGTCGTTCATTTCGCTGTCCACCGTGTTGCCCGCGCTGGCTGGATGTGCTTCGGCCACTGCGGATATCGTTCCCATGGTGAAGCCGCAGTTCGAGGTGGGCAGGGGCCAGGTGGGTGCCGGCGGGGTCGTGCACGACCCGGGCCTGCGCGCCGGCGCCGTGCTTGCGGTGGCGCGGCGCGCCGGCGAACTGGGCTGGCACACCGCGGGGGTCACCGCCAGCCCGCTGCCGGGCCCCTCGGGCAACGTCGAATACTTCTTGTGGTTGCGCACCGAAACGGGATTGGCGGATGACGAGTTGGCGGCTGCGGTTGAGCACGCCGTAGAACGGGGCCCGCAATGACCGAGCAGCGCACGGTGCTGATGGTGGTGCACACCGGCCGCGAGGAAGCCACCGACACCGCGGCCCGGGTGCAGAAGGTGCTGGGCGACAACGACATTGGGCTCCGGGTGCTGTCCGCCGAGGCGGTCGACCGGGGTTCGCTGCACGTGGCGCCCGACGACATCCGCGCGATGGGTGTCGAGATCGAGGTCGTCGACGCCGACCCGCAGGCCGCCGACGGGTGCGAACTGGTGCTGGTGCTCGGCGGGGACGGCACGTTCCTGCGCGCGGCCGAACTGGCCCGCAACGCCGGGATTCCCGTGCTCGGCGTCAACCTGGGCCGGATCGGTTTCCTGGCCGAGGCCGAGGCCGAGGCAATCGATCGGGTGCTCGAGCACATCGTCGCCCGGGACTACCGGGTGGAGAACCGCCTCACGCTGGACGTGCTGGTGCGCTCGGGCGGCCGGGAGATCGCGCACGGCTGGGCGCTCAACGAGGTCAGCCTGGAAAAGGGCCCGCGGCTGGGCGTGCTGGGCGTGGTCGTCGAGATCGACGGGCGGCCGGTGTCGGCGTTCGGCTGCGACGGCGTGCTGGTGTCGACGCCCACCGGCTCCACCGCCTACGCGTTCTCCGCGGGCGGCCCGGTGTTGTGGCCAGACCTGGAGGCAATCCTGGTGGTGCCCAACAACGCTCACGCGCTGTTCGGCCGGCCGATGGTCACCAGCCCCGACGCCACCATCGCGATCGAGGTCGAGGCGGACGGCCACGACGCCCTGGTGTTCTGCGACGGCCGCCGCGAAATGCTGATCCCGGCGGGCAGCCGGATCGAGGTAAGCCGTTGTGACACACCGGTGAAATGGGCGCGGCTGGACAGCGCGCCGTTCACCGACCGGTTGGTGCGCAAGTTCCGGCTGCCGGTGACGGGTTGGCGCGGGAAGTAACGGCGGGTGCTCACCGAAATCCGCATCGAGTCGCTCGGTGCGATCAGCGCCGCGGTCGGGGAGTTCGACCGCGGCCTGACCGTGCTGACCGGGGAGACCGGCACCGGCAAGACCATGGTGGTGACCGGGCTGCACCTGCTCGGCGGGGCCCGCGCCGACGCCACCCGGGTGCGTTCGGGGGCGGACCGCGCCGTCGTCGAAGGGCGTTTCACCACAACCGATCTCGAGGATGCCGTGGTGGCGCAGCTGGACGGGATGCTCGACGCGTCGGGCGCGGAGCGCGACGAGGACGGCAGCGTGATCGCGCTGCGCTCGGTCAGCCGCGACGGACCGTCGCGGGCCTACCTCGGCGGTCGCAGCGTGCCGGCCAAGTCGCTGGGCGACTTCACCGCCGAGCTGCTCACCCTGCACGGGCAGAACGACCAGCTGCGCCTGATGCGGCCCGAGGAGCAGCGCGGAGCGCTGGACCGGTTCGCCAAGGCCGGCCCCGCGCTCGAGCGGTATCGCAAGCTGCGCGACGCCTGGCTGACCGCGCGGCACGACCTCATCGACCGGCGAAACCGGATGCGCGAACTCGCGCTGGAGTCCGACCGACTGACGTTCGCGCTCAACGAGATTGACGCCGTCGACCCGCAACCGGGCGAAGACGACGCGCTGGTCGCCGACATCGTCCGGCTCTCCGAGCTGGACACCCTGCGCGAGGCCGCGGTCACCGCGCACGCGGCGCTTTCCGGGGCCCCCGACGACGCCGACGCGGGGCACTCCGCCGCCGACGGCCTGGGGCGGGCGCGGGCGGCCCTGGAGTCGACCGACGACGCGAAGCTGCGGGCGCTGGCCGCCCAGGTCGGCGAGGCGCTCACGGTGGTGGCCGACGCGGCCGGCGAACTCAGCGCCTACCTGGACGAGCTGCCGGTCGACGCCAGCGCGCTGGAAGCCAAGCTGGCCCGGCAGGCCGAACTGCGCACACTGACGCGCAAGTACGCCGCGGACGTCGACGGGGTGCTGCGGTGGGCCCAGGAGTCGCGGCAGCGGCTGGCCCAGCTCGACGTCTCCGAGGAGGGCCTGACGGCGCTGGCGGCCCGCGTCGAGCAGCTGGCACGCGAATTGGCCGAAGCCGCAGGCGATCTCAGCGGCATCCGGCGCAAGGCCGCCAAGCGGCTCGCCAAGGAGGTCACCGCCGAGCTGTCCGGCCTGGCGATGGCCGACGCCCAGTTCAGCATCGAGGTGAGCAACGAGGTCGCCGCCGACAAGGACGATCCGGCCGCGCTCACGCTGGTGTCGGGCGAGCTGGCCCGGGCCGGGGCCGACGGCGTCGACCAGGTGGAGTTCGGTTTCGCGGCGCACCGCGGGATGGACCAGCTGCCGCTGGCGAAGAGCGCGTCCGGCGGCGAGCTGTCCCGGGTGATGCTGGCGCTGGAAGTGGTGCTGGCCGCCTCGGCGGCGGGCACGACGATGGTGTTCGACGAGGTGGACGCCGGCGTCGGCGGCCGCGCGGCGGTGCAGATCGGCCGGCGGCTGGCCCGGCTGGCGCGCACGCATCAGGTCATCGTGGTCACGCACCTGCCGCAGGTGGCGGCGTACGCCGACGTGCACCTGGTGGTGCACGGCGCCGGGCCGAAGGGCACCAGCGTGGTGCGGCGGGTCAGCGGCGACGAGCGCGTCGCCGAACTCGCCCGGATGCTGGCCGGGCTGGGCGAGTCCGACAGCGGCCGCGCGCACGCCCGCGAACTGCTCGACGCCGCGCAGAAGGATGAGATTTAGAGGTCCCCGCACCGCGACGGGCGCATCGTGCACCCGCGCGCGACCAAGCCGTTAGACGCTTGTGACTAATGGGACTCTAGATAACTTCTGAGGCTGGTGTTACGGCGCGCCTCCACGCGTCATCGTGGCATCACGGACAGAATCGCCCCCATGAAGATGTCAGGCCTGCTTACCCGTAACACCACCCGGCCGGGCCTCGTCGGCACCGCCCGGGTGGACCGGAACATCGACCGATTGCTGCGCAGGGTGTGCCCCGGCGACATCGTGGTGCTCGACGTCCTCGACCTGGACCGCATCACGGCGGACGCGCTGGTGGAGGCCGATATCGCCGCGGTCGTCAACGCCTCGCCGTCGGTGTCGGGCCGCTACCCCAACATGGGCCCGGAGGTGCTGGTCAACAACGGGGTCACCCTGATCGACGAGACCGGACCCGACATCTTCAAGAAGGTCAAGGACGGCGCCAAGATCCGCCTGCACGAGGGCGGGGTCTACTCCGGGGACCGCCGGCTGGTGCGCGGCACCGAGCGCACCGACCACGACATCGCCGACCTCATGCGGGAGGCCAAGAGCGGCCTGTCCGCGCATCTGGAGGCGTTCGCCGGCAACACCATCGAGTTCATCAAGAGCGAGAGCCCGCTGTTGATCGACGGCATCGGGATCCCCGACATCGACGTCGACCTGCGCCGCCGGCACGTCGTGATCGTCGCCGACGAGCCCAGCGCCGAGGAGGACCTGAAGTCCCTCAAGCCGTTCATCAAGGAGTACCAGCCGGTGCTCTTCGGCGTGGGCAGCGGCGCGGATGTGTTGCGCAAGGCCGGTTATCGGCCCCAGGTGATCGTCGGCGACCCCGACCAGATCAGCACCGACGCCCTCAAGTGCGGCGCCCAGGTCGTCCTGCCCGCCGACGCCGACGGCCACGCCCCCGGCCTGGAGCGCATCCAGGATCTCGGCGTCGGGGCGATGACCTTCCCGGCTGCGGGGTCGGCGATCGACCTGGCCCTGCTGCTGGCCGATCATCACGGCGCCGCGCTGCTGGTGACCGCGGGCCACACCGCCAACATCGAGACGTTCTTCGACCGCACCCGCGCGCACAGCAACCCCTCGACTTTCCTCACCCGGCTTCGGGTGGGGGAGAAGGTGGTGGACGCCAAGGCCGTGGCCACGCTGTACCGCAACCACATCTCGGCGGGCGCCATCGCGCTGCTGGCGCTGACGATGCTGATCGCCGTCATCGTGGCCCTGTGGGTGTCGCGCACCGACGGCGTGGTGCTGCACTGGGTCACCGATTACTGGAACCACTTTTCCCTCTGGGTCCAGCACCTGGTGAGCTAGGCCCGCGATGATCTCGCTACGCCAACACGCGCTGTCGCTGGCCGCCGTCTTCCTGGCGCTCGCGGTCGGAGTGGTGCTCGGTTCCGGGTTCCTGTCCGACACCCTGCTGTCCAGCCTGCGCGACGAGAAGCGGGATCTGCACACCCAGATCAACGGGCTCAACGACCAGAAGAACGTGCTGAATGAAAAGCTCAGCGCGGCAAACAACTTCGACACCCAGCTGGGCGGCCGGATGGTGCACGACGCGCTCGGCGGCAAGTCGGTCGTGGTGTTCCGCACGCCGGACGCCAAAGACGACGACGTCGCCGCGGTGGCGAAGATCATCGGACAGGCCGGCGGCGCGGTGACCGGAACCGTGGCGCTCACGCAGGAATTCGTCGAGGCCAACTCCGCGGAGAAACTGCAGACCGTGGTCAACTCGTCGATCCTGCCGGCCGGCCAGCAGCTGAGCACCAAGCTCGTCGACGAGGGCTCGCAGGCTGGCGACCTGATGGGCATCGCCCTGCTGATCAACGCCAATCCCGCGGTCCCGCCGGTCCCAGAAATTTCGGAGACCCAGCGGGCCACCGTGCTGGCGGCGCTGCGCGACACCGGCTTCGTCACCTACCAGCCGAACGACCACATGGGCGCGGCGAATGCCGCGCTGGTGATCACCGGCGGCGCGCTGCCCCAGGACGCCGGCAACCAGGGCGCCAGCGTCGCCCGGTTCGCCGCCGCGCTGGCGCCGCACGGCTCGGGCACCCTGCTGGCCGGGCGGGACGGTTCGTCGACCGGGGGCGCGGCCGTGGCCGTGACCCGCGCCGACGCCGGGATGAACTCCGCGATCAGCACCGTCGACGACGTCGACACCGCGCCCGGCCGGATCACCGCCGTGCTCGGCCTGCACGACCTGATCAGCGGCGGTCACCCCGGTCAGTACGGCACCGGTCACGGCGCGACCTCCATCACGGTGCCCCAGTAGCGGGCGTGTTCGCCGCGACACTTCGGTCGCGGATGTTAGGGTGGATTTCCGTGGGTCGGCAGGCCCAACTAGTTATTCGCTAGCAAAATTTTGACGCCCTGCCCGTCTTCACGGAGGTCGCCTGTGCGAAAGCATTCGCAATCCGCAACCAAGCACCTCTTCGTCAGCGGGGGCGTCGCTTCCTCGTTGGGCAAGGGCCTCACCGCCAGCAGCCTCGGTCAGCTGCTGACGGCCCGCGGGTTGCATGTGACGATGCAGAAGCTCGACCCGTACCTCAACGTCGACCCCGGCACGATGAACCCGTTCCAGCATGGCGAGGTGTTCGTCACCGAGGACGGCGCCGAGACCGACCTCGACGTCGGGCACTACGAGCGGTTCCTCGATCGCGACCTGTCCGGTTCGGCGAATGTCACTACGGGACAGGTGTATTCGACCGTCATCGCCAAGGAACGGCGCGGCGAATACCTCGGCGACACCGTGCAGGTGATCCCGCACATCACCGACGAGATCAAAAGCCGGATCGTGGCGATGGCCCAGCCGGACGCCGAGGGCAACCGGCCGGACGTGGTCATCACCGAAATCGGCGGCACGGTCGGCGATATCGAGTCGCAGCCGTTCCTGGAGGCGGCCCGCCAGGTCCGCCACGACCTGGGCCGGGAGAACGTTTTCTTCCTGCACGTCTCGCTGGTGCCCTACCTGGCCCCCTCGGGCGAACTCAAGACCAAGCCCACCCAGCACTCGGTGGCTGCGCTGCGCAGCATCGGTATCACCCCGGACGCGCTGATCCTGCGCTGCGACCGGGACGTCCCCGAAGCGCTGAAGAACAAGATCGCGCTGATGTGTGACGTCGACATCGACGGCGTCATCTCCACCCCGGACGCGCCGTCGATCTATGACATCCCCAAGCGCCTGCACCGCGAGGAACTCGACGCCTACGTGGTGCGCCGGCTCAACCTGCCGTTCCGCGACGTCGACTGGACCGAGTGGGACGACCTGCTGCGCCGCGTGCACGAGCCGCACGAGACCGTCCGAATCGCCTTGGTGGGCAAGTACATCGAGCTTTCCGACGCCTACCTGTCGGTGACCGAGGCGCTGCGCGCCGGCGGCTTCAAGCACCACGCCAAGGTGGAGATGCAGTGGGTGCCCTCCGACGACTGCGAGACGGCGGCGGGCGCGGCGGCGGCGCTGGGCGACGTGCACGGCGTGCTCATCCCCGGCGGCTTCGGCATCCGTGGGATCGAGGGCAAGATCGGCGCCATCCGCTACGCGCGGGCCCGGGGGCTGCCGGTGCTGGGCTTGTGCCTCGGGTTGCAATGCATCGTGATCGAGGCCGCCCGCTCCGCCGGGCTGACCGAGGCCAACTCGGCCGAATTCGACCCGGCCACACCGGATCCCGTCATCTCCACGATGGCCGACCAGGTCGACGCCGTGGCGGGCCAGGCCGATCTGGGCGGCACCATGCGGCTGGGTGCCTATCCCGCCGTGCTGCAACCGGATTCGATTGTGGCCCAGGCCTACGGCAGCACGCAGGTGTCCGAGCGGCACCGTCACCGCTACGAGGTCAACAACGCCTACCGCGACAAGATCGCCGAGAGCGGCCTGCGGTTCTCCGGGACCTCGCCCGACGGACACCTGGTCGAGTTCGTCGAATACCCGCCCGAGGTGCACCCGTTCATCGTCGGGACCCAGGCCCACCCGGAGCTCAAGAGCCGGCCCACCCGGCCGCACCCGCTGTTCGTCGCGTTCGTAGGGGCCGCCCTCGACTACCAGTCGGGCGAGTTGCTCCCGGTGGAGATCCCCGAGCAATCGCCCAACGGCAACCAGCAGCGGGACAGCGTCGGCCAGTCGCTACCTGAGCCCGCGACCCGTGGCTGAGCACAACTTCGAGACGGCGTCATCCGAAACGCTGTATACGGGAAAGATTTTCGCGCTGCGCCGGGACGAGGTGCGGATGCCGGGCGGCGGCACCACGATCCGAGAGGTCGTCGAGCACTTCGGCGCGGTGGCCGTGGTCGCCATGGACGACGACGGCAACGTCGCCATGGTCTATCAATACCGCCACGCGTTCGGGCGGCGGCTGTGGGAGCTGCCCGCCGGGCTGCTCGACGTCGGCGGCGAGGAGCCCCACCTGACCGCGGCGCGGGAGCTGCACGAGGAAGCGGGATTGCGGGCCGACACCTGGCGGGTGCTCGTCGACCTCGATTCCACTCCCGGCTTCAGCGACGAATCGGTGCGCGTCTACCTGGCCACCGGGCTGACCGAGTTGGACCGGCCCGAGGCGCACGACGAAGAGGCCGACCTGACGCTGCGGTGGTATCCGCTCGGCGACGCCACCGAGATGGTGCTTCGCGGCGAGATCGTCAATGCCATTGCGGTGGCGGGCATTCTGGCCGCCCGGGTGATCACCACCGGGCTCACACCGGCCCGGCCGGTGGACAGCCCGTGGCGCGACAAGCCTTCCGCCTTCGCCGCGCGCAAGGCCGCGCGATGACAACGGTGGCCCTGGACAGCCAGCTGCAGGGCTATCTCGACCACCTCACGATTGAGCGGGGCGTCGCCGCGAACACCCTCAGCTCGTATCGCCGCGATTTGCGCCGCTACACAAAGCACCTGTCGGACCGAGGGATTCACGACCTGGCCAAGGTCGGCGAGGACGACGTGAGCGAGTTCCTGGTGGCGTTGCGCCGCGGCGACCCCGACTCGGGGACCGCCGCGCTGTCCGCGGTGTCGGCGGCGCGGGCGCTGATCGCGGTGCGCGGCCTGCACCGGTTCGCCGCCGCCGAGGGGCTCGCCGAGCTGGACGTGGCGCGCGCCGTCCGCCCCCCGACCCCCGGCCGCCGGCTGCCCAAGAGCCTGACCATCGACCAGGTGCTGGCGCTGCTGGAGGCCGCCGGCGGCGACAGCGCGTCCGACGGCCCGCTCACGCTGCGCAACCGGGCGCTGCTGGAACTGCTGTACTCGACCGGGGCGCGCATCTCCGAGGCCGTCGGCCTCGACGTCGACGACATCGACACCAAGGCCCGCTCGGTGTTGTTGCGCGGCAAGGGCGGAAAGCAACGGCTGGTCCCGATCGGCCGGCCGGCCGTGCAAGCGCTGGACGCCTACCTGGTGCGCGGCCGCCCGGAGCTGGCCCGCCGCGGCCGCGGGACGCCGGCGATCTTCCTCAACGTGCGCGGCGGGCGACTGTCGCGGCAAAGCGCGTGGCAGGTGCTGCAGGACGCCGCCGAGCGCGCCGGCATCACGTCGGGCGTCTCGCCGCACATGCTGCGGCACTCGTTCGCGACCCACCTGCTCGAGGGCGGCGCCGACGTCCGGGTGGTCCAGGAGTTGTTGGGGCACGCCTCGGTGACGACGACGCAGATCTACACGATGGTCACCGTGCACGCGCTGCGCGAGGTGTGGGCCGAAGCCCACCCGCGCGCGCAGTAATCGCCGGGCCTAGCCCAGGTACTCGGACTCCAGCACCAGATCCGACACCATCGACTGGTATTCCAGGTGCGCCTTGTGCTCGACGGTGTTCCACTGCTTGCCCTGCTGCCGGCGCATGTACTCGCGGTACTTCGGCGCGCCCGGCACCCGGACGTTGTCGGCGACGACGATGGCGCCGGAGCTCAGCCAGCCGCGCGCCATGATGCTCTGCAGATCCTTCAGGTAGGCGTCCTTGTCGTGATCGAGGAAGACGAACTCGAGGGCGCCCTCGGTGAACCCGTGCTCGGTGGCCAGCGCGTCCAGGGTGCGCCCGCCGTCGCCGATGGTGCCCACGACGCACGTCACCCGGTCGGCGACCCCGGCGTGGGCCCAAATCCGCCGGGCGTTGGCGGCGTTGGCTTCGGCGAGCTCGACGGAAAACACCTTCGCGTTCGGGGCGGCCCGGGCGATGCGCAGCGCGCCGTACCCGACGTAGGTGCCCAGCTCCAGCGCCAGCGCCGGGTTGGCCCGGCGCACCGCGGCGTCGAGCAGTTGGCCCTTCTCGTCGCCGACGTTGATCAGCATCGATTTCTCGTAGGCGAACTTGTCGATGGTGGCCAGCACGTCGTCGATGTCGCCCGCCCTGGCGTTGCCCAGCACGTAATCCACCGCCGCGGCTTCCCGCCCGTCACCGATCTGCCCCGTCGTCGTGATGTTGCGCGCCCCCGTCGCCATCCGCCAGACCGACCATCGCAGCAGGGGAATGCGTCGCTTGAGATCCATAGGCTCACGATAGGCCCAGATCCATGGTGCTGGTGAGGCTGGTGTGACGGGGCGTGTAAATGTTTCTCTGACAAGGACTTTCCGCTCATATTGGCTGGTAACTTGCCTGCGGGTCGCCCGGGTTCTGCGCGCGAACCCGTTAGACTTTCGGTCGATGTTCACCTCTCGAACACCCTCGCCATGACCGAGCAGCCGGACAGCGGCGTCGAGCTCGGTCTGACCGGGCGGCCGCCGCGGGCGATCCCGGAACCGCAGCCGCGCACCTCGCACGGCCCGGCGAAGGTCGTCGCGATGTGCAACCAGAAGGGCGGCGTCGGGAAGACCACATCGACCATCAACCTGGGCGCCGCGCTCGCCGAATACGGCCGTCGGGTGCTGCTGGTGGACATGGACCCGCAGGGGGCGCTGTCCGCGGGCCTCGGCGTCCCGCACTACGAGCTGGAGAAGACCATCCACAACGTGCTGGTCGAGCCGAGGGTCTCGATCGACGACGTGCTGCTGCAGACCCGCGTCAAGCACATGGACCTGGTGCCCAGCAACATCGACCTGTCCGCCGCCGAGATCCAGCTCGTCAACGAGGTGGGCCGCGAGCAGACGCTGGGCCGGGCCCTGCACCCGGTGCTGGACCGCTACGACTATGTCCTGATCGACTGCCAGCCGTCACTGGGCCTGCTCACCGTCAACGGGCTGGCCTGCGCCGACGGTGTGGTGATCCCCACCGAATGCGAGTTCTTCTCGCTGCGCGGGCTGGCGCTGCTGACCGACACCGTCGACAAGGTGCGCGACCGGCTCAACCCGAAGCTGGAGATCAGCGGCATTCTGCTCACCCGGTACGACCCGCGCACGGTCAACTCCCGCGAGGTGATGGCCCGCGTCGTGGAGCGGTTCGGCGACCTGGTGTTCGACACCGTCATCACCCGCACCGTCCGCTTCCCGGAGACCAGCGTGGCCGGCGAGCCCATCACCACCTGGGCCCCGCGCTCGACGGGCGCCGTCGCGTACCGCGCGCTGGCCCGCGAGTTCATCGACCGATTCGGCGCGTGACGGCCAGCGCGAACGGTGAGGCGCCACCCAAGAACGGCTTTCAAGTCCGCCTGACCAACTTCGAGGGGCCGTTCGATCTGCTGCTCCAGCTGATCTTCGCCCACCGCCTGGACGTCACCGAGGTGGCGCTGCACCAGGTCACCGACGACTTCATCGCCTACACCCGCGAGATCGGCTCGCAGCTGGACCTGGAGGAGACCACCGCGTTCCTGGTGGTCGCCGCGACGCTCCTCGACCTCAAGGCCGCGCGGCTGCTGCCGGCCGGGCAGGTCGACGACGACGAGGACCTCGCGCTGCTCGAAGTGCGCGACCTGCTGTTCGCCCGGCTGCTGCAGTACCGCGCCTTCAAGCACGTCGCCGAGATGTTCGCCGAGCTGGAGGCGACCGCGCTGCGCAGCTACCCGCGCGCGGTGTCGCTGGAGGAGCGGTTCACCGAGCTGCTGCCCGAGGTGATGCTGGGCGTCGACGCCGAGCGGTTCGCCCAGATCGCCGCGATCGCGTTCAGCCCGCGTCCGGTGCCGACGGTGGCGATCGGCCACCTGCACGAGGTTGCGGTCTCGGTGCCCGAGCAGGCCAAGAAGCTGCTGGCGATCCTGGAATCGCGCGGCAGCGGCCAGTGGGCCACGTTCTCCGAGCTGGTCGCGGACTGCGAGGCGCCGATGGAGGTGGTCGGGCGCTTCCTGGCGCTGCTCGAGCTGTATCGCAGCCGGGCGGTAGCATTCGACCAGTCGGAGCCGCTCGGCGTGCTCCAGATTTCCTGGACCGGGGAACGTCCGGTCAACGAAGCCTTGGTAGAAGTGCGGGACGAATGATGAGCGAATCTGAGCCCGACGTCGACTTGGACGTCGGTATCCCGGACATCGCCGAGGCCGCGCCGATGGAGCCCGAGGAGCTCGGCTCCGTGCTGGAGGCGCTGATGCTGGTGGTCGACACCCCAGTCACCGCCGAGGCGCTGGCCGCGGCCACCGAGCAACCCGTCTACCGGGTCGCCGCGCGGCTGCAGCAGATGGCCGAGGAACTCACCGAGCGCGACAGCGGCATCGACCTGCGCCAGAACAGCGAGGGCTGGCGGATGTACACCCGCGCCCGGTTCGCGCCGTACGTCGAGAAGCTGTTGCTGGACGGCGCGCGGTCCAAGCTGACCAGGGCCGCCCTGGAAACCCTTGCCGTGGTGGCCTACCGCCAGCCGGTGACCCGCGCGCGGGTCAGCGCGGTCCGCGGCGTCAACGTGGACGCCGTCATGCGCACGCTGTTGGCGCGTGGCCTGATCACCGAGGCCGGGGTCGACGATGACACCGGCGCCACGACGTTCGCCACCACCGACCTGTTCCTGGAGCGGTTGGGGCTGACGTCGCTGGCCGACCTGCCCGACATCGCCCCGCTGCTGCCCGACGTCGACACGATCGAGGACCTGAGCGAATCCCTGGACAGCGAGCCGCGTTTCATCAAGCTCGCGGGCGGCCAGGCGCCCGATCAGGCGCTGACGTTCGACGTGGACCAGGATTGATGGTCGAGACCGAAGGGATCCGCCTGCAGAAGGTGTTGTCCCAGGCCGGAATTGCGTCGCGGCGCGCCGCCGAGAAGTTGATCATCGACGGCCGCGTCGAGGTCGACGGTCAGGTGGTGACCGAGCTCGGAACCCGGGTGGATCCCGACGCCTCGGTGATCCGCGTCGACGGTGCCCGCGTCGTGCTCGACGAGTCGATGGTGTACCTGGCGCTCAACAAGCCGCGGGGCATGCACTCGACCATGTCGGACGACCGCGGCCGACCGTGCATCGGCGATCTGGTGGAACGCCGGGTTCGCGGCAACAAGAACCTCTTTCACGTCGGGCGGTTGGACGCCGACACCGAGGGACTGATCCTGCTGACCAACGACGGCGAGCTGGCGCACCGGTTGATGCACCCCTCCCACGAGGTGCCCAAGACCTACCTGGCGACGGTGACGGGGTCGGTGCCGCGCGGGCTGGGCAAGCGGCTCAAGGCGGGCATCGACCTGGACGACGGCCCGGCGCGGGTCGACGATTTCGCGGTGGTGGACGCCATTCCGGGCAAGACGCTGGTGCGGGTGGTGCTGCACGAGGGCCGCAACCGGATCGTGCGGCGGCTGTTGGGCGCCGCCGGCTTCCCGGTGGAGGCGCTGGTGCGCACCGACATCGGGCCCGTGTCGCTGGGCAAGCAACGGCCCGGCAGCATCCGGGCCCTGGGGCATCACGAGGTCGGGCAGTTGTATCAGGCGGTGGGCCTGTGACCTCCGACGTGGTGGTGGCCATCGACGGGCCCGCCGGGACCGGGAAGTCCTCGGTGTCAAGGGGATTGGCGCGCGCCCTGGGTGCCCGTTACCTGGACACCGGGGCGATGTACCGGATGGTGACGCTGGCCGTGCTGCGCGCGGGCGTCGATCCCGCGGACGCCGAGGCCGTCGGTCGGATCGGGTCGACCGCCCGGCTTTCGGTGGACGGCGACCGGTATTTCCTTGCCGGAGAGGATGTTTCGATAGAGATCCGCGGCGACGAGGTGACCCGCGCCGTCTCGGCGGTGTCGTCGGTGCCCGCCGTACGCGCCCGCCTGGTCGGCCTGCAGCGCGAGATGGCCGAGGGGCCCGGCAGCGTCGTCGTGGAGGGCCGCGACATCGGCACCGTCGTCCTGCCGGACGCGCCGGTGAAGATCTTCCTGACGGCGTCGGCCGAGACCCGCGCTCGGCGCCGCAACGATCAGAACGTCGCGGGCGGTCTGGCCGACGACTACGACGCCGTGCTGGCCGACGTCCGGCGGCGCGACCATCTGGATTCCACCCGGGCGGTGTCGCCGCTGCGCGCCGCGGCGGACGCGGTGGTCGTCGACACCAGCGAGATGACCGAGCCGCAGGTGATCGACCACCTGCTCGAGCTGGTCCAGCAGCGAAACGGGGCGGTGCGGTGACGTCCGACGGCACGTGGTCCGACGAAAGCGATTGGGATTCGGTCGGTTTCGACGTTGATGAGGCGGCGGAGCCCGGCCCCGCTCCCGTCGTCGCAGTGGTCGGTCGGCCCAACGTCGGCAAGTCGACGTTGGTGAACCGCATCCTCGGCCGGCGCGAGGCGGTGGTGCAGGACGTTCCCGGCGTGACCCGCGACCGGGTGTCCTACGACGCGCTGTGGACGGGCCGCCGGTTCGTGGTGCAGGACACCGGGGGATGGGAGCCCGACGCGAAGGGCCTGCAGCAGCTGGTGGCCGAACAGGCGTCGGTGGCCATGCGCACCGCCGACGCGGTGATCCTGGTGGTCGACGCGACTGTCGGCGCCACCGCGGCCGACGAGGCGGCCGCGCGGATCCTGTTGCGCTCGGGCAAGCCGGTTTTCCTGGCCGCCAACAAGGTTGACAGCGAGAAGGGCGAGGCGGACGCGGCGGCGTTGTGGTCGCTGGGCCTCGGTGAGCCGCACGCGGTCAGCGCGATCCACGGTCGCGGCGTCGCCGACCTGCTCGACGAGGTGCTGGCCGCGCTGCCCGAGGTGTCCGAGGCGGCGCCCGCGCCGGGCGGCCCGCGACGCGTGGCGCTGGTGGGCAAGCCCAACGTGGGCAAGAGCTCGCTGCTGAACAAGCTTGCGGGAGACGAACGTTCGGTGGTGCACGACGTCGCTGGGACCACCGTCGACCCAGTGGACTCGCTGATCGAGTTGGGCGGCAAGGTGTGGCGCTTCGTCGACACCGCGGGCCTGCGGCGCAAGGTCGGCCAGGCCAGCGGGCATGAGTTCTACGCCTCGGTGCGCACCCACTCGGCGATCGACGCGGCCGAGGTGGTGGTCGTGCTGATCGACGCCTCGGAGCCGCTGACCGAACAGGACCAGCGGGTGCTGTCGATGGTGATCGAGGCCGGCCGGGCGCTGGTGCTGGCCTTCAACAAGTGGGACCTGGTGGACGAGGACCGGCGCGAGCTGCTGGAGCGCGAGATCGACCGCGAGCTGGTGCAGCTGCGATGGGCGCAGCGGGTCAACATCTCCGCGCGGACGGGCCGCGCCGTGCAGAAGCTGGTGCCCGCAATGGAGACGGCCTTGGCGTCGTGGGACACGCGCATCCCGACGGGGCCGCTGAACGCCTGGCTCAAGGAGGTGGTGGCCGCGACGCCGCCGCCAGTGCGCGGGGGCAAGCAGCCGCGGATTCTGTTCGCCACCCAGGCGACCGCGCGCCCGCCGACGTTCGTGCTCTTCACGACCGGATTCTTTGAGGCGGGCTACCGGCGTTTCCTGGAGCGGCGGCTGCGGGAGGCCTTCGGCTTCGAGGGTTCGCCGATCCGGATCAACGTGCGGGTGCGCGAGAAGCGGGGAGCCAAGCGGCGCTGAGCTTTCGGGCTCTTGGCCCTGAGTGTGCGCCCAGGGCTTTGCGTGTGCACCCACGGCGGCAATCTGGCGTTTTTCCCGCCCTGAGCGCACACTCAACGCCCAGGATTCACACTGATCCCGCGAAGCGGGCGGCGCCACGGGCCGGCTACGAGCTCCGGGCGTCGATTTTCTTGTCGACGGCGTTCACGAATTGTGGCACCGCCGATCCCGACACGTTTCGTCCGCAGAGATCAAGGTCGATGACGACGTTGTTCCGGGCGCTGAGGGCGCGCTGGCAGTTCCAGCCCTGAGCCTCTTGAACCATGTCCATCGCGAGGATGCCCCCGGCCCGCGACACCGATCCCGTCTTCCAAAACACGTTGCGGGGATCATCGTTGTTGACGTTTCGGGTGTTGAGCTCGCGACTGGCGCACCTCTGCCAGTCCGTTGCGGCATTGCCGACGAAGTTGCTCGCGGATTGCGCGTCCGGAAAGGACACGACGGCTTGAATCAATCGCCATCCCTTGGCATCACCATCGCCGAGCTCCTGGGTCCGAACCGCAGTCGAACCGGTCGTCCCGTACGCCTTCTGCTCGGCGGCTTTCAACACACCGACGCAGTCCTCGTCGACGATGGGGGTGTCGGCCAGCTTGTCTTGGACCGGTTCGCCGGACAATCTTTCGGCGCCCACGGCGTGGGCGGCTTCGTCCGCACTCAACAGGACGTCCGGGAGTGCGGAGGCGGCCACGATGCCGCCCGAGTGGGCCGGCTGATACACGATGACCGCGATCAATAGCCCGATCGTCAGCGCCGCGGCGGCGCCCGTCAGCCACCACCACCGCGCGAGCGACTCACCGGAGCGGCCAGGGGCCGGCGCCGGGTTCGGCCAGAACGGCGGGTGTCCGGGGGGATTCTGGTAACCGAACGGTGGCGCATATGGGCCCGTCGGTGGCCTGCCTCCCGGGCCGGTGCCCCAGTCGCCTGGAGCGCTCATGGCTTACCTCCAGGGCTGTTCACGAGGTGGGGATCCGGGAGGCGACTTTGTTGACGAGTTCGGGGGCTTGAGTGCTGCCGCCGAAATCGCACACCCTCATGTCGATCACGACGTTGCTGCGCGGCATCAACGCGCGCTGGCAGCCCCACCCGGTCCCGCCGGTCTTGTCCCAGGAGACGAGCAGCGTGTTGTCGACGACCCGAGGGTCGCCGACGGCGATCGTGCCGCCCTCGTGGCGGTTCACCAAAACGTCGGTTCGAGCGCAGTGATCCCACTTCTTCGTGAGGTCCTCGAAGACGGCGCCGGCGTCTTTCGCGGTCGGGAAGGCCACCAGCGACTGCAGGGTCAACTTCACGTACACGTCACCCGGCCCGTGCAGTTCGGCCGACTGCGCGTCGATAAAGCGGGTGTCGCGATAGACCTGCGCCATGCCCGGGGCCCAGATGCCGGCGCAGTCGGGCGGGTCGGCGGTATCCATGAACAGGCCGTTGTTGCTCTGGTAGAGCGCCATTCCCTGGATGTGCAGGATGTCGCCGGCCTCGGCGGGACTCAACAGCAGATTCTTCAGGTCTTCCGGGTGGACCAACCCCGGTGTCGTCGGCACCGACAGCCCGGGCGGCTCGCGGTGTGACGACGCCGATGCACCCGAGGTCATCACCCGGCTGATGAGGATGACGCCCAACACGGTCGAGGCGACCGCGAGAATGGCCGTCGTGACCATCAGCCATCGTTTGGCGCCGGAGCGTGGAGCCGGCCGCGGGCTTGGTGGCCACGGAGGCGGCGCGCCGGCCGCGCCCGGCTGGTAGCCGCTCCAGGGAGGTTGTCCGGGCGCATAGGGAGCGCCGGGCGGGCCGAAGTGGTAGCCGCCAGGGGGCGGCGCATTGCCCGGATTCGGCGGCGGTTCGCTACCTGCCACGCGCCGCACCGTTCGCCATCATTGCGGTCGTCCCCCCGAGTTGGTCAGCGAGCACAGCGACCCGCCTGCGTTCGTGAACAGGAGTCTAGATCGCGACGGGGATTGGGGTTTACGGTTTCTCGGCCCGCCCGATCGCCGGGTCGGGCGGAGGCCGCTTCGCCGAGTTGCGGGCTGTCTGCGGTAGGCTTTCGACCTGCTGCCGCCGATTCGGGCGGCATCCGGGCTGTGGCGCAGTTTGGTAGCGCACTTGACTGGGGGTCAAGTGGTCGCAGGTTCAAATCCTGTCAGCCCGACGCAGTTCAGAGGCCATTTTGGTCGATGACAGAACTCTCGAAAATGGCCGTTGACCCCAATCCTTACCCCAATTGGTCGGTAAGATTAGCCCATGGCAAAGCGGGCAGCAAATGGTCGCGGAGCAGTTCGGCACCGTTCAGACGGACGGTGGGAAGCACGGCTGAGTTACATCGATTCCGCTACCGGCCAACGCAAGCGCATCAGCGTCTACGCATCGACCCAGAAGCTGGCGCTGGCTGAACTGGATAAGGTGCAGGATCGCCTCGAAGAAGGAAAGCCACCCAAGGACGCCACCGCGACTGTGGGTGCATGGCTGGTGCATTGGCGAGCGACCACGCTGGCTGCCAGTGACCGCAAGGCGGCAACCAAGGAGTTGTACGCCAACCTCTCGCGCAAGCACTTGGAGCCTGCGCCCTTTGGTGCGCTTCGGCTGGATCGGCTCAAGCCCTCCGACATCGAGGGGCTGGTGTTGTCGATGAGATCCCAGACCAAACCCGGCAAGCCGACCCATGACAATCCCAACCCCGAGCCAGTGCGTGCATTGTCTGACTCCACCATTCGCCAGACGTTCACGATCTTGCGCCAAGCCCTCGACGGTGCTGTCCGCGATGACTTACTGGCCCGAAACCCATGCCACCTAATGAAGCGCCCTGGCGTTCGGCCAACAGAGGCCAGGCACTTGGACACCAGCGCGGTCTCCGCCCTCATGGTGGCCGCCGGGGGCCTGCGCTACGCACCCGTCCTCAAGCTCATCGCATCAACTGGACTCCGGCGGGGAGAGGCCTTGGCACTACGGTGGTCCGATGTGGACCTCGACACCGGGCTCCTGGTGGTGCGAGGCACCCTGGCCCGAGTCAATGGCGCACTCGTGATCACCCAGCCTAAAACCGAGCGCTCGCGTCGGGAGATTCCGCTGACGCCGCCTGTCGTCGCCATGCTCAAAGGCCACCGAAAGGCACAACTTGAGGAGCGCCTGCGGGCGGCGGACCAATGGACCGACACCGGCCTGGTGTTCGTCACCGAGATGGGTAGGCCGGTAGAGCCGTCGAGCATTTTGCGTGAGGTCCGCATCGCCTCGGCCAAAGCCGGTCTGGATAATGTCGGCGTACATACGTTGCGCCATTCAGCCGCAGTGGCATGGCTTGAGGCTGGTGTTCATATCCGCCAAGTGGCCGACCTCCTGGGTCACAGCTCGATCGGCGTCACCGGCGATACCTATGGCCATGGCAGCCAGGACGGTGCCAAGGCTGCCGTATTGGCTTTGGGTGCTCAGCTGAACCTCTGACCAGCGGATTGCATATTTGCTATAGGTCTAGCTGACGACGAATAAGACCTGCTATCAACTCATTTGGAAAAACCTTTAGGTTGCTAGCAGCTTCTCCGCAGGCGTAGCGTACTGGATCATGCACGACGACGCACACAGAGGCGCGCTGACGCCTGCGGAAGCACTGATCCCCATCGGAAGAGTGAATCAGCCTGAGATAGGCGGGATTTCACGCCGTCAGGTCTACAAGCTGATTGATGCCGGGGAAGTGCAGCGCGTGAAGATCGGTGCCAGGGCGTTTCTCGTTCGCGAAAGTATCGACGCCTACATTGCCCGGCTCGTTGAGGCGAAGTGATGGCGGAGGTGGCTTGCGACGCAAAGGGTGTCCGGTTATGCCCGGTGGTGGAGTCACCGACGACCTCCTTGACCGCCGTCTCGCCTTTGGCTGCTCCTTCGCTTCGGCTACGACGATGCCAACGAGGTATGGCGTACGCATGAGCGATAACTCGGGCAGTGCCATGACCAAGGCCGAGCGCGACCAGCTCGTCAAGGTGGCGCGGCTGCGGGCCAAGCAGGCAGAGCGAGAAGCCGAAGCACGGCAGGCGACCCTGCTCGCCGAGGTGCAGGACCAGTTGACCGCCGAGTTCGATGCCCACGACAAGCTGTGGTCCGACGCCGTTACGGTCGCTGAAGAGGCCTTGGACAAGACCAATGCCCAGATCCGTCTTCAGTGCGCCGAGCTGGGCATCCCTGCTGTGGAGGCACCGCAACTCGTGATGGGGTGGCGGTCCCGCGGTCCTTCCTACTCAAACCGTAACCGCCGGGCGGAGCTGCGCAAGCTCGCCGAGACCCGGCTGGCCGCGCTGACCAAAACAGCAAAGGTGGCGATCCGCGACAATCTGCTCGACGTGGAAACCGAACTCATCGCCGGTGACCTGCAGTCTGCGGACGCCCGCAAGTTTCTCGCCTCGTTGCCGACTGCGGAGGAACTGATGCCCGCGCTGCGCATCGAGGACCTTGGTGTGGTGCGCTGGCAGCCACCCGAGGATGCGGCCACCCAGCTGACCACGCCGCTGACCCCGGCCGATCGTCGGCGACGGCGGATCTTACGGGCGATTGAAGCGAATCCAACAGCGTCCGACCGCAAGGTCGCCGAGATCGCCGGAGTCGATCACAAGACCGTGGCCGCCCATCGTCGCGGCCGTGGGGAATCCCCGGCGACCGGTGGGGAACTCCCCACCGCGGAAGCCGACTGACGGCCGATGACGGGCCCGCCGTGTGCCTGGCCCCGCCATTCGGACGCGGGTGGCGGGTCTGTGATGGCCGGTGTCGAGACCGGCGGGTTTCTTCGGCTATTGACGGTTCTCCCGTGCACGGCCATGTGTTTTGGGCTCTAAGCGCCCAGAAAAGGTGAACGGAGAAAATCTCCGATGGGCAACGGTCGCCGTAGACCGGTGAGAGGACCAAGGGTGTCCGAGACAGCTCTGGACGTACTCACGCCGCTCGATGTGGAAGTTGAGTTCCGCATTCCACGCGCCAGCCAAAAGAAGGGCAGGGCCACAGGTTCGTTTGCCCCGTTCTTCAGGGTTGGTCGCCGGGTGTATTACCGCAGGTCTGTGCTGCTGGCGTGGATCGCCGACCAGGAGCGAAAACCGGCTGAATGTCTGGGGCCGAACAGCGCGACTGACAAAGCCACTGATGAGCTGGCCGATGAGGATGCGATCCGTTCCGGCACTCGCGGTGACTCCGAAAACGCCGTAAGAGGCGCGGGAGGTGGCTGGGGATGACGGAAAGGGCGACCCCCAGTCGGGATCAGCCAGCCGGGGGCGACTCACAGAGCGCGAGCACCCCCAGGTTAGGTCCTGGTGTGACCGCTCGCTGCCAGGAGCGGATCGCCCTCGACGAGGTGCTGGAGTCCCTTTGCTGGCAAGACGGGGAGTTCACCGCCATCTGCCACCGGCCGGTAGGCGAGGTATTCGCCTCGGCGGTGGTCAAGTCTGTTGACGCGAGCGCCATGGTGAAGTCGTTGCCGGACAGGGGATGCGTCTGGTTTTCCGTGAATCCGACAAGTGGTCCGGAACGGCAAAACAACGGTCGGGGCGGAGAGCGGGGGGTGACGCGGTGGGCTGGCCTATACCTCGACTTGGACGTCAAGGAAGGGTCGTTCCCGGACCTGGACAAGGCCATCGAGTTTGTCAGCGTCTTCTCAGGCTTTCTCGGCAGCTTTCCGTCCGTCGAG
>NZ_LZIZ01000027.1:0-14769 GCF_001666915.1 Mycobacterium sp. E3339
GCCGCCACCCGAAAAACCGTCGCCCGCAACGGAATCTCCACAGCCAAATCAAACGAATAACACGCCGCCGACTCAACCGCCTCCGCCAACCGGTGGTCCGGCCACCCAGCCGCATCGACGATCTGCCAACCGAAATCACCCTGCCCGACGGGGACAACCACTTGCCGGGCGTTCCCCTCGGGCGCGACGAAGATCGTGCGCAGGCTTTCATGCCGGGCCACCACGTCACCCAGCGCCGCCCCCAGCACCTCGGCGTCCAGCCGTCCGCTCAGGCGCAGTGCGACCGCCATGTTGTGCACCGGCGAAGAACCGTGCAGCTGATCGAGGAACCACAACCGGCTCTGGGCGAACGACAACGGCACCACCGCGGGCCGGGGGCCGGGCACCACCCGCGCCAGCCGTCCCTCGCCCTCGTCGAGCCGGGGCGCCAGTTGGCGGATCGTCGGCGCCTCGAACAGCGCACGCACCGAAAGGGTGCTATCCAGGCTGGTATTCACCGCGGCGACCAGACGCATCGCCGACAGGGAATCCCCGCCCAAATCGAAGAAGGAGTCATCGACACCGACCCGGCCGAGGCCGAGAACCTGCGCGTACACGCCGGCGAGGATCTCTTCGGTGAGGGTGGTCGGGGCACGGTATCCCTGACCGGGGTAGTCGGGCGCGGGCAGGGCCTGCGTGTCGAGCTTGCCGTTGAGGGTCAGCGGCAGCGCGGCCAGCGGGACGATCGCGGCCGGGATCATGTAGGCCGGCAACCGCTCGGCGAGTTGGGTGCGCACCACACCGGCGTCGGCGCTGCCGGTGACGTAGGCGACCAGCCGTTTGTCGCCGCCGGGGTCCTCCCGGGCGATCACCGCCGCCTGCTCCACGCCCGCCAAACCCGTTAGCGCGCTTTGGATTTCACCCAGCTCGATCCGGTAGCCGCGAATCTTGACCTGCTCGTCGGTCCGCCCCGCGTACCGCAACTGGCCGTCGGGACCCCACCACACCAGATCCCCGGTGCGATACATCCGCGCGCCCGTCCCGCCGAACGGACACGCCACGAACCGCGACGCGGTCAGCCCCGCCCGGCCGAGATACCCGACGCCGACCCCGGCCCCCGCAACGTACAGCTCGCCGACCACGCCGGCCGGCACCGGCCGCAGCCACCCGTCCAGCACGAACAACGCCGCCCCGGCCACCGGCGACCCGATCGCCGGCGATCCCGAACCGGCCACCAACGGCGCGCTCTTCGACACCCACATGGTGGTCTCGGTCGGCCCGTACACGTTGACCATCAGCCGGCCAGGCGCCCACCGATCCACCACCTGCGCCGGACACGGCTCGGCCCCCACCACCAGGGCCGCGCCGACGCCGTGTGGCGACAGCACCCCGACCGCGGACGGCGTCTGGGTGAGCACGCTCACCCGCTCGCGAATCACCAACGCCCGCAAGTCATCGCCGCACCGCGCGACCCCATCGGGTGCCACCACCAACCGGCCCCCGTGCAACAACGCGCCCCAGATCTCCCACACCGAGAAGTCGAATGCCAGCGAGTGGCATTGACTCCACACCTGCCCCGGCCCCAGCAAGCCGCCGCCGGCCAGCGCCTCGAACAGTTGGGCCACGTTGCGGTGCGTGACCGCCACGCCCTTGGGCACCCCCGTGGTTCCCGACGTGTAGATCACGTGCGCCACGTCGTCGGCGTCCGGGCCCACCAGCCCCGCACACGACTGCACCGGGATCGCCGGGTCGTCAAGGGTCACCACCGCGCCGTCGAATCCACCGAGCCGCGGCCGCAACCCCGGACCGACGATCACCGCCACCGGCGAAGCGTCGCGGAGCATGAACTCCACCCGCCCGACGGGCAACCCGACGTCAATCGGCAGGTAGGCCGCCCCCGCCTTCAACACCCCCAGCAGCGCGATCACCGCCTCCCCGGAGCGCTCGGCGAGCAGCCCGACGCGGTCCCCGCGACCCACACCGCACCCGATCAGCAACCGCGCCAACCGATTCGACGCCTCATCGACCTGGCGGTAGGACCACGAGCGGCCCTCGCATGCGATCGCCACCTCCCCCGGAACCCGCTCCACCTGCACGCCGAACAGCTGCGGAATGGACCGTTCCGGGAGCGCGCGCCGATCCATGACCGCCCAGTTACCCCAGCCGGCCAGGCACACCCGCTCCGACTCTTCGACCACGTCGATGGACAGCAACCGCCGCGTCGTGTCCGCGGTCAACGCCACCAACACCCGTTCCAAACGTCGCGCCAGGTCGGCGGCGTCGAAGCTGGAGAATGGCTCCCACGCGCCGGCCGTGCTGAGGAACAGCTGGTCACCGTCGGTGGAGAAGATCAACCCGAAACCGGTTGCCTGGCCGGAGTTGGTGTACGACGCCGAGGCGGTGACACCGCCGAAGGGCAGGGTGAACGCGGACGGGATGAAGTTGACGCTCACCCGTTCGGGCGGCCCGCCCGGGCCGCGCATCCTGCGCTCCAGCGCCTGCACCGGAAAACGTTGGTGTGCAACGGCTTCCCTGATCCGTGCGTCGACCTGTCGGCAGAACTCGGCGACGGTGAGCTCCGGCGAGATTCGCAAGACGAGCGGCACCACGCCGGCGACCATTCCCGGCAGCGTTTTCGATTCGGGGCGCACCCGGCGGTTGACCGGGAAGTCGAGGACGACCTCGGAGCCGTCACCGCGAAAGCCCCGCACCAGCAGCCCGCACGCCGCGGTGATCAGCGATGTCTGCGAAACGCCCCACACCTGGGACAGCTTGTTGACCCGGCGAAGGACGCCGGGGTTCAAGGCCACCGGTGCGGACGGCCAGGGGTCGCGCTCGCGCGGCGCCCGCTGGGGCCCCGGGTCGTTCGCCGGCAGGTTGCGGGCCCAGTAGGCCTCGTCGCCGCGGTAGTCGGCCGAGGCTTCGTACTTCGACTCGCAGTCGACCAGGTCCCGCAGCGAGCCGAACACCGCAGGCGGGATGGGGGCGGCGGAGACGATGGCCGAGTAGATGGAGGCGATGCGGTGACCGACGAGCGCGACGCCGGTTCCGTCGATGATGATGTGGTGGCAGCAGGCGAACAGGTGGAATTCGTCGGCACGGGTCTGAAAGAGCGCGAACCTGAACAGCGGGCCGTCGAACGGCATGGGCGTCCGTTGAATCGAAAGCGCCATCCGCCGGGCTTCCCCGACGGCGTCCCGGGATCCGGTCAGGTCGTGGAAGGCCAGTTCGACGTCGGGGTAGTCGATGGCCCGTTGGAAGACCTGCCCGTCGCTTTCGACGAACGAGACCCTGGTCGGTTCGGCTTCCTGGACCGCTTGGCGGATCGCCCACTTCAGGGCGTCACGTTGAACCCGGCCGTCGATCCTGACGAAGAGGCCGATCTGCCACTCCGTGCCGGAGTGGCCCGTCTCCTGCGCCAGCCAGATGTCTAGTTGGCCGCGCGTAAGCGGAAGTGCTTGCTCACCAAGCTGCATCCAACTTCCCAACCGTGAGGTTCACCGTTCAAACCCCCGGTTGACTGCTGCCGCTCGACCGAACCCTCCGCAATGCCCGTTCGGTTCCGCGTGCTGGGGCGCATGCACGCATCGCAGTCCGCGTGCGGATCCTCGCCCCGGTTGCCGCCCGTCGCCGACTAAGAGGGAGCCCCGGATGTCCTCATCGAACGGTCCGACGCACACAGTTTCTCCACCAACTTAGTCAACATAAGTGCAACAATCCGAAAGGTTAATCGAGCGCAGGTATGTGCGCTAGGGGTTTCGAAAAAGTCCTCGCCGCTTAACAGCAATCCTGTAACAGGGGCCAAAACATACGAGAAGGATGTTTCAGCCCTCGAAACCGGGCATGCGGTTCGGGACGGCCCATGCGGACCGCCCCGAACCGAGTGTGAAGGTTATAGCAGGCCGAGCAACTGCAGGTCGGTGACGTATTTGACGATCACGGCCGGCGTGATGTGCGGGATGTCGCTCTCGACACCGACCTTGGCTTCCTGCACGGCGGCGCGGAACCGGTCGGTCGGGGCGAAGGACCCGTTGGCCGGCTCGGGCGCCTGCAATTGGTTGTAGCCGGGCACCTGCAACATCTGCAGGACCGAGTGCTTGCGCTGCCGCTCCGGCAGGTCGCGCAGCGCGGCCTCGAACCGCTGCAACCATTCGCTGAAATCGTCGATCCGCTCGATCGGGTAACCGGCCTCGATGAGCCAGTCGACATACTCGTCGATGCCGATGCCGTCGTCGTGCGGGTTCATCACGTGATAGGTCTCGAACCCCTCGACCACCTGGCTGCCGAGCGTGGTGACCGCCTCGGCGACGAACTCCACCGGGAGCGCGTCGAAGTGCGCGCGCTGCCGGTTACCGTCGGCGTCCAGCTGGTAGAACGAACGCGGCGCGATGCCGGTCGCCACCAGGCTCAACACCATGCGGGTGAACATGTCCGACAGGTTGAACTGCCCGGCGTAGCTGGTGTCGGACAGGATCATGTCGGACCGGAACACCGAGACCGGCAGCCCGCACAGGTCGTTGGCCTCGCGCAGCAACACCTCGCCGGCCCACTTGCTGTTGCCGTAGCCGTTGGCGTAACTGCCGTCGATCTTTCGGATCGGGCTGATGACCCGGATGTCGGCGTCCTCGGTGAACGCCGCCGGGTCGATCTGGCGGCCGACGTCGGAGGTCGACACATACGCGAACGGCTTCATCTTGGTGGTCAGCGCCACCCGGATCAGCTCGGCGGTACCCGCGACGTTCGGCCCGAACAGCTCGCTGTACGGCAGCACACCGTTGACCAGGGCCGCCGAGTCGACGATCAGGTCGACCGTATCCGCCAGCCGCTGCCACGTCTCCTCGTCCAGCCCCAGGTTGGCCTGGCCCTTGTCACCGGCGATGACCTCCAGGTGGTCGGCGGCCAGCTCCTGGAAGTACCGCAACAACCGCGGGTCGCCGCTGTCGAACGTCTTCTCCAGCCGCTGGCGGGCCTCCTCGTCGGAGCCGGCCCGCACCAGGCAGATCAGCTTGCCGTCCACCAGCTCCAGCTGCTCGAGCCACTGCAACGCCAAGTACCGACCCAAGAAGCCCGTCGCCCCGGTCAGCAGGACGGTCCGCACCTCCGAGCTCGGACCCGGCAGCGCCGGCGCGGCGTTCAACGTCTCCGCGTCGATGAACTTGTCCAGCTTCAGATCGCTCGCGTACACCTGGGTGGCGTCGCGACCGTGGACGGACGCGAAGGTGGCTCCGCCGCCCTCGGCTTCGTCCTCGCTGCCGGCGTCGCGTTCGGCCTGCTGGCCGAGGCGTCGCACCGACGGCGCCTCGAACAGGGTGCGCACCGAGAGGTTGGTGTCGAGGGCGGTGTTGATCTCCGCGATCACCCGCATCGCGGACAGCGAATCGCCGCCCAGGTCGAAGAAGGAGTCTTCGACCGAGACCCGCTGCAAGCCGAGGACTCCGGCGTAGATGTCGGCCAGCGTCTCCTCCACCGGCGTGGCCGGCGGACGGTACACGCCACCGGTCTTCTGGTACTCGGGGGCAGGCAGGGCGCGCTTGTCGAGCTTGCCGTTGACGGTCAACGGCAGCGCATCCAGCACGACCACCGCGACCGGCACCATGTAGGCCGGCAGCCGCTCGCCCAGCTGGGCGCGGATCGTGGCCGGGTCCGTGGTCCCGGTGATGTAGCCCACCAGCCGCTTGTCACCGGGCCGGTCCTCCCGGGCGATCACCGCCGCCTGCTCGACCCCGTCCAGGCCGGCCAGCGCCGCCTGGATCTCGCCGAGCTCGATGCGGTAGCCGCGGATCTTGACCTGTTCGTCGACGCGACCCAGGTATTGGAGCTGCCCGTCGGCGCCCCAGCGGACCAGGTCGCCGGTGCGGTACATCCGCGCCCCCGGCGCCCCGAACGGGCAGGCGACGAAGCGCGAGGCCGTCAGACCGGCCCGGCGCGCGTAGCCCATCGCCACGCCGCGACCGGCGATGTACAGCTCTCCGACGACGCCCTCCGGCGCCGGCCGCAGCCACTTGTCCAGAACGAACAGGGCCGCCCCGGGCACCGGGGCGCCGATCGGCGCTCCGCTGTCCGCGCCCAGGGGCGCGCTCATCGCCGCGTACACCGTGCCCTCGGTCGGGCCGTAGGCGTTGATCATCACCCGGCCGGGCGCCCACCGATCCACCACCTCGGGCGGGCAGGCCTCACCGGCCACCACCAGGGCCGTCGACTCCAGCCCCTCCGGTGAGAGCATCCCCACTGCCGACGGGGTCTGGCTGAGCACGGTCACGTTCTCCTCGACCAGCAACGCGTGCAGGTCCTTCGGCGAACCGGCGACCGATTCGGGCACCACGACCAGCCGGCCGCCGTGCAGCAGCGCGCCGAAGATCTCGTGCACCGAGACGTCGAAGACCAACGAGTGCCACTGCGCCCACACGCCCGGGTCCGGGATGTCGGCGTGCAGCTTCTCCAGCAGCTGGGTGGCGTTGTGGTGCGTCACCGCCACGCCCTTCGGCACACCCGTGGTGCCCGACGTGTAGATCAGGTAGGCGACGTCGTCGGACGACGGTCCGGGCAACGCGGTTGCGGGCCGCTCCGCCACCGACGCGTCGTTGACATCGACGACCACCACGTCGGAGCCGTCCAGCCGCGACCGCAACTCGGCGGTCGTGACCGCGGCGACCGGCGCCGCGTCGCCGAGGACGAACTCGATCCGCGCCGCGGGAACCGCCGGATCGATCGGCAGGTAGGCCGCCCCGGTCTTGAGCACCGCCAGGATGGACACGATCGCGTCGGCCGAACGGGAGAACAGCAGCGCCACGCTTTCACCCGGGCGGGCGCCATGCTCGGCGAGCAGGTGCGCCAGCCGGTTCGCGGCCTCGTCGAGTTCCCGATAGGTCATCGAGCGACCCTCGAACGTCAGCGCCACCGCATGCGGCGTGCGGGCCACCTGCTTGGCGAACAGGGCCGTAATCGACGCCGTCGCGCCAACCGGCGCGGTCAGCACCGACCGGTTGCCCCACGCGTCCAGTCGGCCGCGCTCGTCGACGTCCAGGACGTCCATCGCGGACAGCCGCTTGCTGGAGTCGGCGGTCATCGCCGCCAGCACCCGCTGGAACCGCTCGATCAGCGACTCGATGCCCGCCGTGTCGAACACGCTGGTGTCGAACTCGACGCGCAGACCCAGTTCGCGGCCGGGGAGCGCCATCACCGACAGCGGATAGTGGTTGTACTCGCGGTTGGTGACGTCGGTGATCGCCAGCTCGTGGAAGCCCAACGGCACGCTGGTGTCGATCGGGTAGTTCTCGTAAAGGAACAGCGTGTCGAACAGCTGGTCGTGCCCCGTGACGCGGTGAATCTCGTTCAGCGCCAGGTGCTCGTGCTCGATCGTGTTGTTGTGGGCGCTCTGCAGCTGCTGCAGCAGTTCGACCACGGTGGTTGCCGCGGTGATGTTGGCGCGCACCGGGACCGTGTTGATCAACAGGCCCACCATCGATTCGGCGCCGACCAGATCGGCCGGGCGGCCGGAGACCGCGGTGCCGAAGGCCACGTCATGCTGGCCGGTCAGCCACATCAGCAGCTGCGCCCAGGCGCCCTGCAACACGGTGTTGATCGTGGTGTGGCAGGTGCGGGCGAGCTCGCCCAGCGCCCGGGTGGTTTCCGCGGGTAGCCGGTAGGACTCGACGCCCCGCCGCCCGAGGCCCAACCGCGCCGGCGGACCGACCAGGGTGGGCTCCTCGAAGCCGGCCAGCACCTCGGCCCACGCGGCGCGGGCGGCCGTGCGGTCCTGGGCGGCGAGCCAGGTCAGGTAGCTGCGGTACGTCGCCGGTGCGGGCAACCGCTCGCCGTAGTAGCTGGTCAGGATCTCGCGCAGCATGATCGGCAGCGACCAGCCGTCCATCACGATGTGGTGGTTGGTCAGCACGAACCGGTGCCGGTTGTCGGCGGTCCGGATCAACGCGGCGCGGAAGGCCGGCCGGTTGGCGAGGTCGCTGACCGCCGCGCGCTCGGCGGCGCAGAGCTGTTCGATCTTCTCGTCGGGATCCAGGTCGTCCGCGCCCAGCTGGATGTAGCGCCACGCCATCACCGGGTCGGCCGGGATGACCTGCACGGGCTCGCCGAACTGCGGGCAGAACCGGGCCGCCAGGTTCGGGTGCCGGTTGACGACGGTGTGGACGGCCTCGCGCAACCGGTGCGCGTCGAGGGCGCCGGTCACGGTGATGCCGAGCTGCACCGCGTACACGTCGTCGCCGAGGTCGTGCGCGAAGCTGGCGTGGAAGAGCAGCCCCTGCTGCAGCGGGGTCAACGGCAACACGTCGGCGACCGCGTACTGCTGGCACAGGTCCTCGAGCTGCTGCTGGGTGAGCCGCGCGGGCGCGATGTCCGACGGGGTGAGCCCGCCGCCGCCGCTGCGCACGTGTGCGCAGATGCCGGCCAGCGCCTCGAACCACAACTGGCTCAGCCGGCTGACCTGCTCGTGGTCCAGCGCCGAGGGCGCCCACGTCCAGTTGGCCTGCAGGTGTGGGCCGGCCTCGGTGTCCATGGTCCCGGCGTTGAGGTCGACGGTGTGCATCAACGGCATCGGCAGCGCGGCGCTGGCCGCGCCGGTGAACGACAGGCTGTCCTGGCTGATCCGCCACATCTCGCCGGGCAGATCCGCGGCCGCGCCCAGTCGTCCCAGGTAGTTGAAGCCGATGACCGGGTCCGACCCGTCCAGGTCGACGTCGGTGTTGACGTAGCGCAGCAGCCCGTAGGTCAGCGGGTCGGGCAGGGCACGCAGTTGCTCCTTGGCCTTCTTGACCAGCGCCCCCAGCGCCCGGTCGCCGGCCATCACCTGCTCCCAGTCCAGCTCGCCGACGGTCAGCGCGACCGGGTACTTGGTGGTGAACCAGCCCACGGTGCGGGACAGGTCCACGTGCGGGCCCAGCTCCTCGTGGCGGCCGTGGCCCTCGACGTCGATGCCGATCGGGGCGCCGGTGCCGACGAACCGCGCCCACGCCAGCCCGAACGCGATCAACAGGATGTCCTGCACGCCGGCGTGGAACGCCGCGGGCACCTCGCCCAGCAGCGACCGGGTGGTCTCCACGTCCAGCGACACCGACAGCTGCTTGGCCGTCTCGTAGGTGTCGACGTCGGGGCGCACCGCCGGCAACAACGCCGGGGTCGACGCGACCTTCCGCCAGGCCTCGGCCTGGGCGACCACCTCGGGGCGCTGGGCGTGCTCCTCGAGCATCGCCGTCCACCGGGCGAACGATGTCCCGCCCGTCGGCAGCGCCACCGGCTGCCCGCCGTGGTGTTGAGCCCACGCGATGTTCAGGTCTTCCAACAGGATCCGCCACGACACGCCGTCGACGGCCAGGTGGTGGATGATCAACGCCAGCTGGGCGGTGGATTCCGCCCAGACGGCGCGGAGCATGGTCCCCGCGGCGGGGTTCAGCTGCGAGCGCGCCGCCACCAGCGCCGCGTCGGAGAGCGCGTCGACGGTGTGCACGCAGGTGGCGGCCTCGACCGCGCCGACCTCGGGGACGTGCATCTTCCAGCCGCCGGCGCCGTCGTCGTCGACGCGCAGCCGCAGCGTGGCGTGGCGGTCCAGCAGCGACTGCAGCACCACCAGCACGTCGTCGCGCGTGACGCCCGCGGGGGCCTGCACCACCATCGTCTGGTTGAACTGGTCGGTCGGGCCGTCGACCTGCTGCAGCCAACGCATGATCGGCGTCGCGGCCACCGGGCCGAGGCCCTCGTCGACGACGTCGTCGTCGGAGGCCACGCCGGCCACCCGGGCCAGCCGCGCCACCGTCTGCTCGACGAACACGTCGCGCGGGCGGCACACCACGCCGGCCGCGCGGGCGCGGGCGACGACCTGCATGGACAGGATGCTGTCGCCGCCCAGGTCGAAGAAGGAGTCGTCGACACCGACCCGCTCCAGGCCGAGGACCTGGGCGTAGATGGCGGTCAGCGTCTCTTCGACGGCGGTGGTGGGCGCGCGGTATTCACCGCTCGTCTTGTGGTACTCGGGCGCGGGCAGCGCACGCTTGTCCAGCTTGCCGTTGACGGTCAACGGCAGCGCGTCCAGCACCACGACGGCGGCGGGCACCATGTACGTGGGCAGCCGCTCGCCGAGCCGGGCGCGGATCTCGGCCGGGTCCGCGGTCCCGGTGATGTAACCGACCAGGCGCTTGTCGCCGGGCCGATCCTCGCGGGCGATGACGGCCGCCTGCTCCACGCCGTCCAGCCCCGCGAGGGCCGTCTGGATTTCGCCGAGCTCGATGCGGTAGCCGCGGATCTTGACCTGTTCGTCGGCGCGGCCGAGGTACTGCAGCTCGCCGTCGGCGCCCCAGCGCACCAGATCGCCGGTGCGGTACATCCGCGCGCCCGGCGCCCCGAACGGGCAGGCGACGAACCGCGAGGCCGTCAGCCCGGGCCGGCGCACGTAGCCCGTCGCGACACCGCGACCGGCGATGTAGAGCTCACCGACGACGCCCTCCGGCGCGGGGCGCAGCCACTTGTCGAGCACGAACAGCGCCGCCCCCGGCACGGGCGAGCCGATCGGCGGCGCCCCCGACTCCGGCTTCAGCGGCGCGCTCATCGACGCGTACACCGTGCCCTCGGTGGGGCCGTAGGCGTTGATCATCACCCGACGCGGCGCCCAGCGGTCGACCACCTCGGACGGGCAGGCCTCGCCCGCCACGATCAGCGCGGTGGAGTCCAAGCCGTCCGGCGACAGCATGCCCACCGCCGACGGGGTCTGGCACAACACGGTGACCTTCTCCGCGACCAGCAGCGCGTGCAGGTCGTCGGGCGAGCCGGCCACCGACTCGGGCACCACGACCAGCCGGCCGCCGTGCAGCAGCGGACCCCAGATCTCCCACACCGACACGTCGAAGACCAGCGAGTGCCACTGCGACCAGACGCCGGCCTTGGGCAGGTCGGCGGGCAGCGCCTTCAGCAACTGGGTGACGTTCTGGTGGGTGACGGCCACGCCCTTCGGGGTTCCGGTGGTGCCCGAGGTGTAGATCGTGTAGGCGATGTCCTCGGGCGCCGGTCCCGGGAGCCCCGAGCTCGGCTGTTCCTGCACCGCCGGGTCGTCGACGTCGACGACCAGCAAGTCGAATCCGTCCAGCCGCGAGCGCAACTCGGCCGTGGTGACCGCCGCGACCGGCGCCGCGTCGCCGAGCATGAACTCCATCCGCGCGGCCGGGACCGCCGGGTCGATCGGCAGATAGGCCGCCCCGGTCTTGAGCACCGCAAGGATCGACACGATCGCCTCGGCCGACCGCGACAGCAGCAGCGCCACGCACGCGCCCGGACCCGCGCCGTGATCGGCCAGCAGGTGCGCCAGCCGGTTCGCGGCCTCGTCGAGTTCGGAGTAGGTCAACGAGCGACCCTCGAAGGTCAGCGCCGGAGCCTCGGGAACACGCGCGACCTGCTTGCCGAACAACGCCGTAATCGACACCGCCCCCGCGGCCGGTGCGGTCAATACCGCCCGGTTGCCCCACTCGTCGAGGCGGTCGTGCTCGCCGCCATCCAGCAAGTCGATCGACAACAATCGCCGCCCTGCACCGACGGTCATGACTGCTCCTCCACATCTGCGGTCATGGCTTCCAGCACCCGCCGGAACCGCTCGATCAACCTCTCGATTCTGCCCGTCTCGAAGACTTCTGTATCGAATTCGACGCGAAGAGCTATTTCGTGACCTGGAACGGCCTGGACAGAGAGCGGGTAATGGTTGTATTCGCGGTTGGTGAAGCCATCGATCGCCAGTTCATCGACAGCCGACAGCGCGGCGGTGTCGATCGGATAGTTCTCATACACGAACATGGTGTCGAATAATTGGTCGTGTCCCGTTACACGATGGATCTCGTTGAGCGCCAAATGCTGGTGCTCGAGCGTGTCGTTGTAGGCGCTCTGCAGCTGATTTAGCAGGTCGGCGATCGTGGTTTCCGCGCCGATCGTCGCCCGCACCGGCACCGTGTTGATCAGCAGGCCCACCATCTGGTCCGCGCCCGCCAGGTCGGTCGGGCGGCCCGAGACCGCCGTCCCGAAGGTCACGTCGTGCTGGCCGGTCAGCCACATCAGCAGCTGCGCCCAGGCGGCCTGCAGCACTGTGCTGACGGTGGTGTGGCACGACCGGGCCAGTTCGCCCAGCGCCCGGGAGGTCTCCGCCGACACCTGGAAGGAGGAAACGGTCCGCGGCCCGAGGCTCATCCGGCCGGGCGGGCCGACCAGGGTCGGGGTGTCGAACCCCGCGAGCACCCGCTTCCAGGCCGCCTGGGCGGCGCCGCGGTCCTGCGCGGCCAGCCAGGCGACGAACTTGCGGTACGGCACCGGGGCGGGCAGCTGCACGCCGTAGTAGGCGGCGAAGATCTCCTGCAGCAGGAGCGGCTTAGACCAGCCGTCGAGCACGATGTGGTGGTTGGTCAGCACGAACCGGTGCCGGTTGTCGGCGGTGCGGATCAACGTGGCCCGGAACGGCGGGCGCTCCGCCAGGTCGCACACCGCGGCGCGTTCGCTGGCGCAGAGCTGCTGGATCTGCTCCTCGGGTTCGAGGTCTTCGGCGTCGAGTTCGACGTAGTGCCAGGCCAGCGCCGGCTCGGCGGAGAGGACCTGCACGGGCTCGCCGAACTCCTCGAGGAAGTGCGCCACCACGTTCGGGTGCCGCTTGAGCATCGTGTGCACGGCGTCGCGCAACCGGTGCGGGTCGAGCGCACCGCTGACGCTGATGTCGAGCTGGACGGCGTAGAGGTCGTCGCTGCCCTGCGCGCTGCCGGTGTGGAACAGGAGGCCCTGCTGCAGCGGGGTCAACGGCAACACGTCGGCGATCGGGTAGCGCTGGCACAGCTCGTCGATGTCGGCCTGGGTCAGCCGGGCGGGCGCCAGGTCCGAGGGCGTCAGGCCGCCGCCGCCGCTGCGGACGTGGCTGCAGATGCCGCTCAGGGCGTCGAACCACAGCTCGCTGAGCCGACCGACCTGCACCTCGTCCAGCGCCGACCGCGCCCAGGTCCAGTTGGCCTGCAGCAGCGGACCGGCCGCGGTGTCCAGGGTCGCGGCGTTGAGCTCGACGGTGTGCGGCAGCGGCATGGGCACCGCCGTCGCCGCGCCGGCCGACGCCAGGCTGTCCTGGTCGAGCCGCCACAAGTCGCTGGACAGGTCGCCCGCGCCGCCCAGCCGTCCCAGGTAGTTGAACCCGATCACCGGGTCCGACCCGTCCATGTCCACGTCGGGATTGAGGTAGCGCAGCAGCCCGTAGGTCAGCGTGTCCGGCAGCGCGCGCAGCTGTTCCTTGGCGTCCTTGATCAGCGCGCCGAGCTCGGCCTCACCGGCGATGACCTGTCCCCAGGACAGCCCGCCGACCTTCAACGCGACCGGGTACTTGGTGGTGAACCAGCCGACCGTGCGGGACAGGTCCACGTGCGGGCCCAGTTCCTCGTGCCGGCCGTGGCCCTCGACGTCGATGCCGATCGGCGCACCGGTGCCCACGAACTGCGCCCACGCCAGCCCGAACGCGATCAGCAGGATGTCCTGGACCCCGGCGTGGAACGCCGCGGGCACCTCGCCCAGCAACAATCGGGTGGTGTCGGCGTCCAGCGATACGGACAGCTGTCCCGCGCTGACGAAGGTGTCGATGTCGCCGCGCGCCGCCGGCAAGGGCGCCGGGGTCGACGCGATCTGGCGCCACGCCTCGGCCTGGTCGACGACCTCCGGCCGGCGCGCGTGCTCCGCCAGCAGCGACGACCACCGCGCGAACGACATGCCGCCCACCGGCAACGCCACCTGCTGCCCGCTGTGATGCTGGGCCCAGGCAATGTTCAAGTCTTCCAACAGGATTCGCCAGGAAACCCCGTCGACGGCCAGGTGGTGAATGATCAACGCCAGCTGACCCGTCGAGGGCACCCAGACCGCGCGCAGCATCGCGCCGCTGGCCGGGTTCAGCTGCGAGCGCGCCGCTTCCAGCGCCGCGTGCGACAGCGTCTCGACGGTGTGCACGCACCCGCCGGCGTCGACCACGCCGACCTCTGGCACGCGCAGCGACCAGTCCCCCGCGCCGTCGTCGTCGATACGCAACCGGAGCATCGCGTGCCGATCCAGCAAAGCCTGCAGGACCACGACGACGTCGGCCTCGCTCACCCCGGCCGGGGCCTGCACGACCATGGTCTGGTTGAACTGTTCGACCGGGCCGTCGACGCTTTGCAGCCAGCGCATGATCGGGGTCGCGACCACCGGGCCGATGCCCTCGTCGACCACGTCGTCGTCGGTGGCCACGCCGGCCACCCGGGCCAGCCGGGCAACCGTCTGCTCGACGAAGATGTCGCGCGGGCGGCACACCACGCCCGCCGCCCTGGCGCGGGCGACGACCTGCATGGACAGGATGCTGTCGCCACCGAGATCGAAGAAGGAGTCGTCGACGCCGACGCGGTCCACCCCGAGCACCTGGGCGTAGATGCCGGCCAGGATCTCCTCGACGGCCGTGCTCGGCGCGCGGTAGTGATCGGCGTCTTGATATTCGGGCGCGGGCAGGGCGCGGGTGTCGAGCTTGCCGTTGACGGTCAACGGCAGCGCCTCGAGCACCACCACGGCGGTGGGCACCATGTAGGTCGGCAGCCGCTCGCCGAGCCGCTCGCGGATCTCGGCCGGATCGGCGGTCCCCGTGATGTAGCCGACCAGCCGCTTGTCGCCGGGGCGATCCTCGCGGGCGATCACCGCCGCTTCGTTGACGCCGTCGAGCGCGGCCAGGGCCGCGTGGACCTCGCCGAGTTCGATGCGGTAGCCGCGGATCTTGACCTGTTCGTCGGCGCGGCCCATGTACTGCAACTGGCCATCGGC
>NZ_LZIZ01000028.1:0-1705 GCF_001666915.1 Mycobacterium sp. E3339
GGGTAGTTCTCGTAGACGAACAGGGTGTCGAACAGTTGGTCGTGGCCGGTGGCGCGGTGAATCTCGTTGAGCGCCAGGTGTTGATGGTCGAGGGTGTGGTTGTGGGCGTTGTGCAGTTGTTCGAGCAGGTCGGCGGTGGTGGTGGCCGGGGTGATGGTGGCCCGCACCGGCACGGTGTTGATCATCAGTCCGACGATCGTTTCGGCGCCGACCACCTCCGTGGGCCGTCCCGACACCGCGGTGCCGAACACGACGTCGCGCTGGCCGGTCATGCCCATCAGCAGCTGCGCCCAGGCCGCTTGCAGCACGGTGTTGACCGTGGTGTGATTCGAGCGCGCCAGCTCGTTCAACGCCGAGGTGGCCTGCTCCGATATGTCGAACGCCCGAGTGGCTTTGGACCCGGGCTTGATTCGGGTTGGCGGGCCGACCAGGGTCGGGGCGTCGAGGCCGGCGAGTGCCTGGCACCAGGCGGCGCGGGCGGCGTCGACGTCGCGTTCGGCCAGCCAGGTGACGAAGCGGCGGTATGGCGTCGGGGCGGGCAGCGGCCGGCCCTGGTAGGCGGCGAAGATCTCTTGCAGCAGGATCGGCAGCGACCAGCCGTCCAGCACGATGTGATGGAACGTCAACAGGATTCGGTGCCGGTCCTCGGCGGTGCGGATCAACGCCACCCGGAAGACCGGCTCCTCGGCGAGCTCGCACACGCTCGCCCGTTCGGCGGCCCTGACGCGCTGGATCGGCTCCTCGGAGTCGAGCGTTTCGTATCGCCAGGCCGCCGAGGGGTTGGCCAAGACGATCTGCACCGGCTGGTCGAATCGTGGGCAGAACCGGGCGGCCAGGTTGGGGTGGCGCCTGACGACGGTCTGCACGGCGTCGTGCAGTCGTGCGGGGTCGAGGGAACCGTCGACGGCGATGTCGAGTTGCATCGCATACAGGTCGCCGAGGCCGTGAGCGGTGCGCGCGTGAAAGAGCAATCCCTCCTGGAGCGGGGTGAGCGGCAAGACGTCGGCGAGCTCGTATTGTTGTTGTAGTTGGTCGATTTGGTCCTGGGCGAGCCGGGCAGGGGCGATGTCGGAGGGGGTCAGGCCGCCGCCGCCGTGTTGGACGTGGCTGGAGATTCCGGTCAGCGCGTCGAAGAAGAGTTGGTTGAGCCGGTCGATCTGCGCGTGATCCAACACGGAGGGCGCCCAGGTCCAGGTGGCGTTGAGGCGCGAACCCGTGTCGGTGTCGATGGTGGCGGCGTTCAGCTCGACGCTGTGCGACAACGGCATCGGCACCGCGGCTGCCGCGGCGGCGATCTCCAGGCTGTCGCGGCTCACCCCCCACAGGTCGCCGGGGAGGTCGGCGGCGGCCGTGCCGCCGAGGCGTCCGAGGTAGTTGAAGCCGATGGTCGGGTCGGGTGTGGTCAGCTCGGTGGTGAGGTAGCGCAGCAGTCCGTAGGTCAGCGGGTGGGGCAGGGCGCGTAGTTGTTCCTTGGCGGCCTTGATGATTGGGCCCAGCGCGGGATCGCCGGCGGTGACGCGCGACCAGCCCGGCCCGGCCACCGACAGCGCGACCGGGTATTTGGTGGTGAACCAGCCCACCGTGCGGGACAGGTCCACGTCGCGGGACAGTTCGTCGTGGCGGCCATGCCCCTCGACGTCGATGCCGATCGCTTCGCCGGTGCCCAGGAATTCGGTCCAGGCCAGCGCGTAGGCGATCAGCAAGA
>NZ_LZIZ01000029.1:0-30221 GCF_001666915.1 Mycobacterium sp. E3339
GCGCCCGAATAGGCGTCCGGTGTGCCGGGGGCGACGCTGCCCCAGCATTCCGGCCGGTCGATCGCCCCGCCCGCGCCCGGGCGGCCCATGTTGTCCCACGTCTGGCCGGCCTGCAGGTTCTGGTCGCTGGTGATGTTCTTCAGGGCGTCGGCGCCCGGCAGCAGCGTCGCCAGGGCGTCCGGCGCGACGGGGCCCGGGGCCGCCGCGGGCATCGTCGCGCTCGTGGGGGTGGAGGTCGGCGCCGCCGTCTGGGTGGGCGGTGCTGCGCCGAAGATTGCCCATGCGACCAGCCCGACCACGGCGACGGCGATGAAGGTGTAGGACAGCGCCAGTCCCGCCCGGGCGCGGTCCCGGCCGAGCTCGCCGGTGCGGCGGATCTGCGCCAGCCCGGCGTGTCCGAGGATCGCCCCCACGGGCGCGAACACGAACGCGAACACCAGCGACAGCGTCGCCAGCACGTTGACGGGCGGTCGGTGCGGCGGCGCGGGCGGGGCGATCGACCGGCCGGAATGCTGGGGCAGCGTCGCCCCCGGCACACCGGACGCCTATTCGGGCGCCGACGTCGCGGGATACCGCGCGACGGAGTTGCGCGACTCGCGCAGCTTCCTCAAGTCCACCCAGGTCATCCAGGCCGTGGTGGCCTTCCGCGACCCGCCGGCGGCGCAGGCGCAGCTGGCCGCGTTGCTGTCGGGGTGGCGCCGATGCGGCGGCTTGACCGTGACCCTGACTCCGCCCAACGGGGAGGCGCTGCCGTTCGCGGTCGGCGCGCCGGCCGATGCCCCCAACGGCATCACGACGCTGGACCTCGCACCCAGGGGACTGCAGATCCGCTCGGCGCGGGCGGTCGCGGCCAAGGCCAACGTCATCGTCGACGTGCTGGTCTCCTGCAGCGGCACCACCGACGGCGACCAACCGCGGGTGGCGGGCGTGGGCATCGCCAGCTACGTGCTGGGCAAGCTTCCTGGTTAGGGTTGGGCGCATGAAGTATCTCGACGTCGACGGCGTGGGACGTGTCAGCCGGATCGGCCTGGGCACCTGGCAATTCGGGTCTCGTGAGTGGGGCTACGGGGAGGGGTACGCGTCGGGCGCCGCCGGTGACATCGTGCGCCGCGCCCTCGCCATGGGGGTCACGCTGTTCGACACCGCCGAGGTGTACGGGCTGGGCAAGAGCGAGCGGATTCTGGGCGAGGCGCTGGGCGACGAGCGCGCCAACGTCGCGGTGGCCAGCAAGATCATGCCGGTCGCGCCCTTCCCGGCCGTGATCAAGCAGCGCGAACGGGCCAGCGCGCGGCGGTTGGGCCTGGACCGCATCCCGCTCTACCAGATCCATCAGTCCAACCCGGTGGTTCCCGACACGGTGATCATGCCGGGCATGCGCGACCTGCTCGAGAGCGGCAAGATCGGCGCGGCCGGCGTCTCCAACTACTCGCTGGCGCGCTGGCAGAAGGCCGACGCCGCGCTCGGGCGGCCCGTCGTCAGCAACCAGGTCCACTTTTCGCTGGCCCATGCCCGGGCGCTGGAGGATTTGGTGCCCTTCGCCGAACGGGAGAACCGCATCGTGATCGCCTACAGCCCGCTCGAGCAGGGGCTGCTGGGCGGCAAGTACGGCCTGGATAACCGCCCCGGCGGCATCAGGGCGCTGAACTCGCTGTTCGGCACCGAGAACCTGCGCCGCGTCGAACCGCTCCTGCAGACGCTGCGCGACGTCGCGACCACCGTCGGCGCCAAGCCCGCCCAGGTCGCGCTGGCCTGGCTGATCAGCCATCCGGGCGTGGTCGCCATTCCCGGCGCCTCCAGCGTCGAACAGCTGGAGTTCAACGTCGCCGCCGCCGACATCGACCTGCCCCCGGACGCCCGCGAGGCGCTCACCGGCGCGGCCCGTGCGTTCCGGCCGGTCTCGGCCGGGCGTTTCCTGACCGACCTGGTCCGCGAGAAGCTCGGGCGCTGAGGTTAAGGCGGCGACCCGCAGCGCCCGGCTTCGCCGCGCTCGCGATCGCCGCTAAGGCTACGGCGGCGACCCGCAGCGCCCGGCTTCGCCGCGCTCGCGATCGCCGCTGAGGCTACGGCGGCGACCCGCAGCGCCCGGCTTCGCCGCGCTCGCGATCGCCGCTGAGGCTAGGACTGCGCGGAATCTGCGAACGCGGCCGGACTGGCCGGCGCGCCCCGCGCCACGACCACCGGCATCGAGGTCGCGGCGTTCGTCCGCAGGATCGTGTGCACCACGTCGATGAGGTCCTCGACCGGCATCAGCTTGCCGGGCATGCAGCCGCGCGATGCCCACAGCGGCACGGCCTTCATCGCGAGGTCCATGTCCCAGTCGACGTTCATTCCGGTCTGCCCGTCGCCCTCGCCTCCCGCGCATTCCCCGACGATCAGGGTGGTGAAGCCGATGTCGGGGTGCTCGGCGCGCCACGCGTCGACCATTCGCTCGAGCGCCGCCTTGCTGACGCCGTACGCCCCGAGGCCCGGCCATGGCGGCCCGAACGTGCCCGCATCGGAGGACAGATAGACCGACTTGCCCGCGGAGGCCGTCAGGTGCGGCACCGCGGCAGCCGTCACCAGCGCCGCGCCGATGACGTTGGTGTCGAAGATGCGCCGCCAGGTGGCGGCGTCGGTCTCGACCATGCGCACCAAGGGCCCGACGGCGGGCGTGTAGACGACGTTGTCGATGCCGCCCAGCGCGTTCGCGGCGTTCTCGATCGCCGACCGGCACGAGGCCTCGTCGGTGACGTCGCATTCGACGGCGACCGCGCCCGGGCCCGCCTCCTGCGCGGCGGCCTCGATGCGCTCGCGGCGCCGCGCCAACAGCGCTACCTGATCGCCGCGCTGCGCCAGGCCGACACCGATGCAACGACCGAGCCCGCTCGAGGCGCCCACTACCACTGTCCTTGACATATTTGCCCTCTCTTGTAACGAGCTGCCGTCGGCAAGAACCTACCGGATATCACCCGGCGCATGTCGATGGCTGGGCTGGCTAATTCCGGACGACGGTGTTCCGGTCCCCCAGTTTTGCCCGGTACATGGCCTCATCCGCCCGGGCCGTGATCGTGTCAACCGAATCCCCGGGTAGGGCAAGGGTGGCGCCAATGCTCAGGGTGGCCGAGACCGTCGTGCCGGCGGCGTGGATGGGTTCGGCGGCCTGCCTGCGGATCTCTTCGGCGATCTGCGCGAGCTCGTCGGCGCTGCGGACACCGGGCAGCAGGACGAGGATTTCGTCGCCTCCGGTTCGTCCGACGGTGTCGCCGCGCCGAACGCTTCCTTCGATCCGCGCCGCCAGGGTCGCGAGCACCGAGTCGCCGACGCCGTGCCCCCAGGTGTCGTTGATCTCCTTGAAATGGTCGACGTCGCAAAACAACACGCCGACATAGGCCCCTACCGGTTGCGGTTCCTCGAGCGCGGCGGCGAGCCGGCCGAGGGCCTCGGCCCGGTTGGCCAGCCCGGTCAGGGTGTCGAACCGGGCGAGCCGCTCCAGGCGCTGCTCCGCCTTCACCTGATCGTCGACGACGCGCACCGCCGCGATCATGCCGTCGATGTTGCCGTCGGCGTCGACGTACGGTTTGCCGTGGCTCTCGACCCAGTGGTATTCACCGTCGGCAGAGCGGATCCGGAACCGTTGCACGACCGATTCGCCGGCGGCGACCCTGCCCACAGCGGCGGCGACCGTCTCGATGTCCTGCGGGTGGATGTGGCGGTTGAAACCTGGGCCGATCCACTCGTCCGGCGGCCGGCCCAGCGCGGCCTCCACGGACGGCGACACCCATACGACCTCGTCACCGCGGAGGAGCACGACGATGTCCACCGCGTTGTCGGCCAGGATGCGGTATCGCGCCTCGGCCTCGGCACGCTCGGTGCTGACCAACTCCTTCTCGATCAGCAGTTTCTGCTCGTTCTGAATGAACAAGAAAGTGATCACCCCGACGACGAGGGTGCCCAGCAGAATCGAGAAGGTCCACTCGGCGTGCGGTCCGACCCCGAGCCCCGAAAAGATCGGCCGCGATATCGCGACGACGACCGGAAGCGCGGCGAGCAGGCCGGCTAACCGAAGCAGCGACTTCCGGTCGGGGCGGGCGAGCAGCCAGGCGACCGGGAACCGATCCGGGCGCGCCAGCGCCGTCGCCGCGGCGACCAGCAACAGCGCCGACGCCGTCATCAGTGCCTGGCCGGTCGAAGACGAAGTGCCCACCAGCGCCAGCGCGTCGAAGAGGTAGGCACCGACGGTGACGAACGGAATGGCCCCGCCGGCGGCGGTGCACGCGGGCCGGACCACGCGGGTCCCACGATCCACTCGTATCAGGCCGGTGGCCGCCGCCAGGAACAGCGCCGACACGCCTGTCTGCGGGCTCGGCCGCCCCGGCCAGCTCCATCGTGACGCACGGACCGCGTCACCGAACCACACCTCGTCGAATCCGGACGATGGCCTGCCGATGGCGTACTCCGCAAGCACGATCGCGGCGAGGACGCCCACGACCAGTGCCAGTCCTCGCCCGGCCCACACGCGCCCCCGCGAGGGGCGCCCCGACTGGAGCAGGATCGCCGCGTCCAGCGCGACCAGCCACGCCCCGGTCCACGGCATCATCTCCGGCCAGGTCGGATGGATGCGGGTCAGTCGGTCAATACCCGTCGCCCAGCCCACCCAGGTCAGTGTCGCGATGGCGAACACCACCAGCAGGGCGATCCGCCGGCACCAGGCCACGTCGTTGAGGCACGCGTCGGGGCTCGGCCTCTCCATCGGCGGCCCCTTCCTCCCCCACGGCGCGCGCCCGTCAGTGTGCGCGGATCGATGACCCCGCCGGAGGGCAAAAGGTAATCAATCCGTGGGAGAAAGGTCCTCGATGGCGGGCGATCCGGGGCTCGTCAGCCGCCGTCGGCGGCCTGCAATACCACGGCGGTGTGCGCGTCCACGGTGAGCATGCCGCCGCCGGGCACCTCCTCCGCGGGCGTCTCCTCGTCGGGACCGGTGAAGACAACGAGTTGCCAGGACGCGCCGAATTCCTTTGGCGGCAAGGTGAATTCGATCGGCTCGTAGTGGGCATTGAAGCACAGCAGGAACGAGTCATCGAGGACCCGCTGCCCCCGGGCGTCCCGGTCCGGGATGCCGTGCCCATTGAGGAACACCGCGAGGGATTTCGCGAAACCCGCGCCCCAGTCTTCCTCGGTCATCTCCGCGCCCTCGGGGGTGAACCAGGCGATGTCCGGTAGCCCGTCCTGACCGCGGCGGCCCAGCGGCTTGCCGGAGAAGAACCGGCGCCTGCGGAATACCGGGTGGTGGGCGCGCAGCGCCGACACGGCCCGGGTGAACTCCAGCAGGCCGTTGTCCACTTTCGCCCAGTCGATCCAGGTGAGTTCGTTGTCCTGGCAGTAGCCGTTGTTGTTGCCGTTCTGGGTGCGGCCCAGCTCGTCGCCGTGGCAGATCATCGGCACGCCCTGCGACAGCAGCAGTGTGGTGAGGAAGTTGCGCTGCTGTCGGGCCCGCAGCGCGTTGACGTTCGGGTCCTCGGCCGGCCCCTCCGCACCGCAGTTCCACGACCGGTTGTGGCTCTCGCCGTCGTTATTGTCCTCGCCGTTGGCCTCGTTGTGTTTCTCGTTGTAGGACACCAGGTCCCGCAGCGTGAACCCGTCGTGCGCGATGACGAAGTTGATCGAGGCCACCGGCCGGCGCGCGGTGTGCTCGTAGAGGTCGGCCGACCCGGACAGGCGGTAGGCGAACTCGTCGAGGGTCGAGGGCTCGCCGCGCCAGAAGTCGCGCACCGCGTCGCGGTACTTGCCGTTCCACTCCGTCCACTGGGGCGGGAAGTTGCCGACCTGGTAACCGCCCGGCCCGACGTCCCACGGCTCGGCGATGAGCTTCACCTGGCTGACCGTCGGGTCCTGTTGCACGAGTTCGAAAAACGCCGCCAGCCGGTCCACGTCGTAGAACTCACGCGCCAGCGTCGCGGCCAGGTCGAACCGAAAGCCGTCGACGTGCATCTCGGTGACCCAGTAGCGCAGCGAATCCATGATCAGTTGCAGCGCGTGCGGATGCCCGACGTTGAGGCTGTTGCCGGTGCCGGTGTAGTCCATGTAGTAGCGCTTGTCGTCGTCGACCAGCCGGTAGTAGGCGGCGTTGTCGATGCCCCGCATCGACAGCGTCGGGCCCATGTGATTGCCCTCGGCCGTGTGGTTGTAGACGACGTCGAGGATGACCTCGATGCCGGCCTCGTGCAGCGCGCGCACCATCGCCTTGAACTCCTGCACCTGCCCGCCCGGCGAGGTGGCGCTGGAGTACTTGAAGTCGGGTGCGAAGAAGCCGATCGTGTTGTAGCCCCAGTAATTAGAGAGGCCCTTGTCCACCAGCGTGGAGTCGTTGGCGAAGTGGTGCACCGGCATCAGCTCGATGGCGGTGACGCCGAGGTCCTTGAGGTGCTCGATGATCACCGGGTGCGCCACCGCCGCATAGGTGCCGCGCAGTTGCTCGGGGATGTCCGGGTGGGTCTGCGTCAGCCCCTTGACGTGCGCCTCGTAGATGACCGTGTCGGCGTACTGGTGGTCCGGCGGACGGTCGTTGCCCCAGTCGAAGTACGGGTTGATCACCACCGACTTGGGCATGAAGGCGGCGGAGTCGTCGTCGTTGCGGCTGTCGGGGTCGCCGAAGTTGTAGCTGAAGAGGGCCTGGTTCCACTCGAAGGAGCCGTCGATGGCCTTCGAATACGGGTCGACCAGCAGCTTGTTCGGGTTGCACCGCAGCCCCTGCTGGGGGTCGTAGGGCCCGTAGACGCGGTAGCCGTAACGCTGACCGGGCTCGATGTTGGGGATGTAAGCGTGCCAGACGAATCCGTCGATCTCCGGCAGTGTGACGCGGCTCTCGGTGCCGTCGGCGTCGAACAGGCACAACTCCACCCGCTCGGCAACTTCGCTGAACACGGCGAAGTTGGTCCCCGCGCCGTCGTAGGTCGCGCCAAGGGGGTAGGCCCGGCCGGGCCACACCTCTCCGGTGGGCGTGGGGGCGGAGGCTGCTGCGGAAGTCATGGCGCAATCAATACCCTACCGGGGCCTCCCCCAAACGGTAGTTCGGAAGCCCTTGCAGCAAAACGGTTTTCAAGGTCGTAACATGACCTTCACCGCCCCGTCCTGCTTCTTCTGGAAGATCTCGTAGCCGTGCGGGGCCTGGTCCAGCGGCAGCACGTGGGAGGCGAAATCGTCGACGCCGAGCGGGTCGTCATCGGTCAGCAGCGGCATGATGTCGTCCACCCACCTCTTCACGTTCGCCTGACCCATCCGCAGGGTCACCTGCTTGTCGAAGAGCGTGAGCATCGGCAGCGGGTCGGCCATCCCGCCGTACACACCGATCAGCGATATCGTTCCGCCGCGGCGCACGATGTCGATGGCCGAGTACAGCGCGTGCAGCCGGTCCACGCCGGCGGTCTGCATGAACCGCTTGGCAACGAAATCCGGCAACATGCCGGTGGCCTGCTGGGCGAGCTTGGCCGCGGGCGAGCCGTGGGCTTCCATGCCCACCGCGTCGATGACGGAGTCGGAGCCCCGCCCGTCGGTCAGGTCCCGGATGGTGTCCCCCAGCGGGGCGTCGAGCCGTGACAGGTCGATGGTGTGGATGCCGCGCTGCGCCGCCCGCCCGAGGCGCTCGGCCACCAGGTCGACTGCGATCACGCGATAGCCGAGGTGATCCGCGATGCGCGCGGCCATGTCGCCGATCGGGCCCAGCCCGAGCACGGTGACGGTGCCGCCGTCCGGGATGTCGGCGTAGGCCACCGCCTGCCACGCCGTCGGCAGCACGTCGGACAGATAGACGAACCGCGAATCCGGCGGCCCCACAGGAACTTTGATGTGCGTGAACTGCGCCTGGGGCACCCGCAACAGTTCGGCTTGGCCGCCGGGGACTTCGCCGTACAGTTCCGAGTATCCGAACAGCGCGGCCCCCATGCCCTGCTCACGCACCTGGGTGGTCTCGCATTGGGTATAGAGCTGCTGGCCGCACATGTAGCAACTGCCACAGGAGATTTGGAAGGGGATGACGACCCGGTCGCCTATCCGCAGGTCGCCCGTCTCACCGCCGACCTCGCGCACGATCCCCATGGGTTCGTGCCCGAGGATGTCGCCGGGGTTCATGAACGCCCCGAGAATCTCGTAGAGATGCAAATCGGAGCCGCAGATGTTGGTCGACGTGACTTCGACGATGGCGTCGGTGGGCTTCTCGATCTTCGGGTCCGGCACCGACTCCACCCGGACGTCGCGCTTGCCGTGCCAGGTGACAGCCTTCATGTGCAAAGCACATACCCCGCCGGGGCGCGCCGAAACGCAGTCAGCGCCGGCGGCGCTTGATCGGGTGCTCGCTTTCGACCAGCCCGTGAGCGATGTCGATGAGCCGGGTGTTGGACTGTTGAGAGAGCCGGGTGAGCAATTCGAACGCTTCCACCGCGTCGAGGCCGAAGCGCTCCATGATGATTCCCTTGGCCTGACCGATGATGTCCCGCGACGCCAAGGCGCTGCGGAACTGGTCCTGCCGGCGCATCACCGACCACGCCAGCGCGACGTGCGTGGCGAAAACGGCGCCGAGGTCCACAGCGTCGTCACCGAACGCGTGCGGGGAGTCGGCGTAGAAGTTGAGCGCGGCCAGGCTGTCGTGGTTGACGAACAACTCGAAGGACAGGATGGACCGAATCGGGGTCTGCTCGAGCGCGTGCCGCCGATAGCGCGGCCAGCGTTCCTCGGCGGTGAGGTCGTCGACGTGCATCACATGGTGCCGCCAGGCCGCCTCCACGCACGGGCCCTCCCCGTACCGGTTCTGTATCGCGTCCAAGACGATTGGGTACTGATGCGTGGCGACGACGTTGTTGACCGCCCTGCTCTTCTCGGCCAGCGTGATCCCCGCGTACTGGGAGCCCGCCACGTGCTGGACGCCGTTGTGGATCAGTTCGCGCAGGCCGACATCGGTATCGGTTTCGTCGTGCTCCAAGCTGGCGACCAGTTTCGCCAGCTGGGCGACGATTACCTCGCTGTCCTGTTGCATGGCCTTACCCCTCCGGCCAATTCGGGCATGCGCAATTTCGAGGTCCCGACCTCGCTTGTCCCATCTTTCCGGCGACACGCTTACCTGTCTACCCCGGAAACGAAGTCTATGGGCCATAGAACGAAGCTCTAGGCCGGCCCAGGCGGCCCGGCACTACGTTCCGCCGACGACGCGCGTAAGTCGTTGATAACCAAGACTTTTCGCCGCAGCGGCCGTCGCCCGACGAAGCGGGACGGCGCTTGGTCCCCCGATTCCTCCTACACTCGGCTTGGTGACCTCAATCGTGATCGTTGGCAGCGGCTTCACCGGATTCACCTGCGCGCACCGCCTGGCCCGCATTCTGCGCCGGCGGCGCGCGCAGGCCGACATCACGATCGTCTCGCCCGTGGACTACATGCTGTACACCCCGTTGCTGCCCGACGTCGCCGGCGGGGTCGCCGATGCCCGCTTCGTCGCGATCCCGCTGGCCAACACCCTCAAGGGGGTGCGCGCCGTGCGCGGCCGGGTGGACGGGGTGGACTTCGCCCAGCGCACGCTCAAGTACTGCGATCCCGAAGAACGCAGCCACACCATGTCCTGGGACCGGCTGGTGCTCACGCCGGGCTCGGTGACCAAACTATTCGACGTGCCCGGTCTGGCGACCTGCGCGCGCGGCTTGAAGACCACCGCCGAGGCGCTCTACCTTCGCGACCATTTCGTGGAGCAGCTGGAGTTGGCCAACATCGAGGACGACCCGGCGGTGGCCGCGGCCCGGCGCACCGTCGTCGTGGTCGGGGCCTCCTATTCGGGCACCGAACTGGTGACCCAGCTGCGCGCGCTGGCCGACGCGGCCGCCAAACAGATGCGCTTCGATCCCGCCACGGTCCGGTTCGTGCTGCTCGATCTGGCGGAGCAGGTGATGCCCGAGGTCGGCAAGAAACTGGGCGATGCCGCGCAGAAGGTGCTCCGCCGGCGCGGCATCGACGTCCGCCTCGGCATCACGCTGAAGGAAGCGCACGCCGATCACGTTGTGCTCAGCGATGATTCGCGCATCGACACCCGCACGGTCGCCTGGGTCACCGGCGTCACGGGCGCGCCGCTGATCCAGGATCTGGGACTACCGACCGAGCGGGGCCGGCTCAAGGTGCAGGCCGACTTGCAGGTGCCGGACCACCCGGACGTGTTCGCCGCCGGCGACGCGGCCGCGGTTCCCGACCTGACCCAACCGGGGAAGATCACCCCGCCGACCGCCCAGCACGCCACCCGGCAGGGCAAGGTGCTGGCCCGCAACGTGGCGGCCAGCCTGGGTCACGGCACTCCCAAGCAATACAAGCACCGCAACCTGGGCCTGGTGGTCGACCTGGGACCGTGGCATGCGGTGGCCAACCCGCTGAACATCCACCTGTCGGGGCTGCCGGCGAAATTCGTGACCCGGGCCTACCACCTGTACGCGATCCCGCGGGGCGTCAACCGGTGGGCGGTGTCGCTGGCCTACCTGACCGACCTGCTGTTCAACCGGTCGGTGGTTTCCATCGGCCTGGCCTCCGAGGAGGACTCGCAGTTCGCGGCCAGCGAGGGCATCCCGATGCCGAAGACGGGCTGAGGGCGGCTCAGCCCTCGGCCGACTTCTGGGCCATAGCGTAGCCGAGCTGCAGAAAGTCGGCACCGGCCAGCGCGGTGAAGACGCCGGCGATCAAGCGGGTCAACCGCGGGGCGAAGACCAGGCCGATGGCGAAGCCGGTCGCCACCCACATGTCCAGGCAGAACGGGCAGGTCAACAGCTCCCCCAGGCTGTGCCGCAGCTGGCTCTCGTCCCTGACCTCCTCCTTGACCTCCGCCGGGCCGCCCGTCCCCGCGTAGCGGGTGAACGGCGCCCGCAAGGGGCTGGTCACCGCGTCTTTGGTCACGGTCCGCGAGAGCTTGTGGGTGCCCAGCGTCACCAAGACGAGGTCCTGGATGCGCCAGCGCGGCGGCAGCGTGCGCCCGGTGAGCAGCGCGGCAGCGGTCGCGGCGGCCACCACGACGCCGTAGATCATCAGTACCGCCAGGTAGCCGCCGAGCGGCTGGGGCGCCTCTCCGCGGTACGCGTCGGCCTCGCGCCGCGCTCCGTCGACCACCTGGGCCTTGGCCTCCGCCACCTCTGCCATCGCATCTCCTTCAACTCAAAGGCACAGCAGGGGGTGTACCCGATGTCGGTCGGCGCAATCCGAGGCCGCCGTCAGGCGTCGTTGGCGCCGGCCTCCGCGAGCTTCGCGGTTTTGGCGGCCCTGCGCAGCGTGCGGTTGGTGGACCGCAGGTCGATGTTGGCGGCCGAGAGCGTCGCGTTGTGATCCTCGAGATCGAGGATGCGGGCCACGCCGGCCAGGTTGACGCCGGCGTCGACCAGCTCGCTGATGCGCTTGAGCCGGGCCAGGTCGTCGTTGCTGTAACGCCGGGTTCCGCCGTTGCTGCGCGCCGGCGTGAGCAGTCCATAACGCTCGTACAGGCGCAGCGACTGCACCGGGATGCCCGAAAGCTCGGCGGCCACCGAGATGCCGTACACGCCGTGATCGGGCGCCGGGGCGCCGGAATCGCCGCGTTGGTCGGTCATCACCCGCTCCCCCTCGAAACGAACTGCCTTAGAAAATCTGTTTATCACACTTGCAGGCATAGTGTCGACGGTGCTATATAAAATCTATGTCATTGGACATAGGTAAGAACCGGACCACAGCCTAGATTGGAGTGAGAGGTGACCACCATGCTGATGCGTAGCGACCCCTTCCGCGACCTCGACCGTTTTGCCCACCAGGTGTTCGGTACGGCCGCCCGGCCGGCGGTGATGCCGATGGACGCTTGGCGCCAGGGCGAGGAATTCGTCGTCGAGTTCGACCTGCCCGGCATCGATGCCGAATCGCTCGACATCGACATCGAGCGCAACGTGGTGACCGTGCGCGCGGAGCGCCCGGCCCTTGACCCGAACCGCGAGATGCTGGCCACCGAGCGCCCGCGCGGGGTGTTCAGCCGGCAACTGGTGCTCGGCGACAACCTCGATACCGACAAGATCGAGGCGTCCTACCGCGAAGGCGTTCTGCGCCTGCGCATTCCGGTGGCCGAACGGGCCAAGCCGCGCAAGATCACCGTCGGCCGCGACGCGCACTCGGCCATCGACGAGAAAGCCTCGCAGCGCGAGGTCATCAACGCCTGATCGGCCGCGGGGGGCGGCGGCCCGTGTTGAAACGGACGCCGCCCCCCGGGAACGGGATGCGCAATGAAATGGGAACTGGACGGTCAAACGGTCGACGTCGAACGGGCGTTGGCCGGCGGTTCCGCGCAACCGGCCGGCTGGTTCCGCTTCTACTTCACCGATCAGCGCTGGGAGTGGTCGGAACAGGTGCAGCGGATGCACGGGTACGAGCCGGGCACCGTGACCCCCACCACCGAACTGGTGCTCTCGCACAAGCATCCGGACGATCGCGGGCAGGTCGCGGCCACCATCAACCAGATCGTGAACACCCGCCAGGCGTTCAGCACGCGCCACCGGATCGTCGACACCGGCGGCAACGTGCGGCACGTCGTGGTGGTGGGTGACCGGTTATTCGACGACGATGGCGACGTGGTCGGCACCCACGGGTTCTACATCGACGTCACCCCCGCGCCGGGGCATACCAACGAGGAACTCGTCAGCGCCCGGCTGGCCGAGATCAACTCGAACCGGGCCGGCATCGAGCAAGCCAAGGGCATGCTGATGCTGGTCTACGGCATCAGCGCCGACGCGGCCTTCGAGTTGCTCAAATGGCTTTCGCAGGAAGCGAATATCAAGCTGCGGCCGCTCGCCGAACAGATTGCCGACGACTTCCGCGGCGTCGGCGCGCGCCTGGACGCCCAATCGGAGTTCGACCACCTATTGCTGACCGCGCACGAGCGCGTCAACCATCAGTCATGACGACTTGCGGCGCCGGGTACCGGCGGCCGCCACCAGTTGCGCCATGCCCTTCTCGATGCCGTCGGCGAGCGCGTCGATGTCGGGCGCGGTGTCGTAGTCGGCGGTGATGCCGAAGACGAATGTGTCTGCGTAGCTGAGCATCGCGACGCCGGTGCGCACCTGCAGGGCGATCGGCGGGATCGGCAGCAGCTCCAGCACCGGACGGCCCATCAGCCGCTGCCGGCTCCGTGGGCCCGGAACGTTGGTGGCCAGCGCGACCACCGCCCGCTGGGGCAACCGCGAGAGCAAGCGAATCGCCCACGCGGACAGGGCAAACGGGGTGCGTTTGGCCGCCACCACCATCGCGCTGCCGCCCTCGCTCTGACCGCTGGACTTGGCGTGGGAGAGCCGGTCGTGCACCAGCTTCAGCTGACGCACCGGGTCCGCCTCGTCGACGGGCAGCAGCGGCAGCATCGCCGAGACCCGGTTGCCTGCGACGTTGAAGTGGTCCACCGCGCGAACGGAGACGGGAACCAGCGTGCGCAGCGATTCGTGGCCGGGACGTTCCCCGCGCGCGAGCAAGACCTCGCGATAGCTGCTGGTGATCGCCGCCAGCGCAACGTCATTCAGCGTGACCCCGAACGCGCGGGCAACCTTGTGCATGTCGGCCAATCGGGCCCGGGCCGCGCTGTACCGGCGCATTGTGGTGACCGGTCCGTTCAACGACGATTCCGGGGCGGGGTGCAGCAAGCCGGCCGCCAGCTCCGCGGCTCCGATCGCCGCGTGTTCGGCCGCGGTCATCGCACCGAGGGCGCCCCGGCCGATGCCGCTCACCCAACTCAACGGGTTGAGGCTTACCTTGAACACGCCCGTCTGCGCCGGGACCGGCTTCTTGCCGGCGCCGACGTCGGAGGCGAAGGTGTCGCGGTCGCCGTCGTCGCTGAACTTCGCCAACAGCTGCGTCGTCGCGATGCCGTCGGCGATGCAGTGGTGGATCTTGGTCAGCACCGCCCACCGGCCCTCGCTGAGACCCTCGATGATCCAGCACTCCCACAGCGGGCGCTCGCGGTCGAGCCGGCGCTCCATCAGCGACGCGATCACCTCGAAAAGCTCGGCGTCGCCGCCGGGTTGCGGCACCGCGATGCGGTGCAGGTGACGCGCGAGGTCGAAGTGCGGGTCGTCCACCCAGTCCGGTGGCCGCAGGTCCAGCGGATGGGTCCGCAGGACCTGTCGGCAGCGCGGAATCGTCGCGACCCGTTCGGCGAACGAGGCGGCGAATTCCTGGTATGTGGGCGCGGGCCCCGCCACGATCGAGACGCCGCCCACCGCCAGGCTGACATGCGGGTCGGAGTCCTCGACCTCGAGGAAGCCGGCGTCCAGGGCGGTCAATTGCTCCACGATGCCACTTTCCGCGCCGCAATGCGCTGGTGGCAGGGCCGTAAGTCCCCAACTACTGAGGCCAAACGGCGGCTGTGGCCGCGTGCCCCCGGGCATATCGTCTGGGGGGTGAGGAGGAGATCAATTGAGCAGCGAGGCAGGTGCTTTCGCCGCCGCCTCCCGCACACTCCGCGAACGCCGCCCGGTCCACGTCCGCTGCCGCATCGACGAAGCGTGTTGACGCAACCCCCCGAAGGAAGAACACCATGAGCGATTTCACCTACGTCCGCTTCTTCGAGGAGATCGGCATCTCCGACGTCCCGCTGGTCGGCGGGAAGAACGCCTCGCTGGGCGAGATGTTCCAGAAGCTGACCGGACAGGGCGTTCGGGTCCCGCATGGGTTCGCGATCACCGCCGAGGCCTACCGGCACGTACTGGACAGCGCCGGCGCCTGGGACGCGTTGCACGCCGCGCTCGACGACCTCGACCCCGACGACGTCACCGCGTTGGCGCGCAAGGGCAAGCGGGCCCGCGAAATCGTTTACGGCGCAGGCCTTCCCCCGGAACTGGCCGCCGAGATCACGGCCGCCTACCGGCAGCTTCAGGAGGAATACGGCGAGGACGTCAGCCTGGCCGTGCGCAGCTCGGCGACCGCGGAAGACCTGCCGACCGCCAGCTTCGCCGGCCAGCAGGAGACCTTCCTCAACATCAAGGGCACCGAGAGCCTGCTGGACGCCTGCCGCCGGTGTTTCGCGAGCCTGTTCACCGACCGGGCCATCCACTACCGGATCGACCAGGACTTCGACCACTTCAAGGTGGCGCTTTCGATCGGCGTGATGAAGATGGTGCGCTCCGACCTCGCCTCGTCGGGGGTGATGTTCACCCTGGACACCGAATCCGGCTTCCACGACGTCGTATTCATCACCGGCGCCTACGGGCTCGGCGAGAACGTGGTGCAGGGCGCCGTCGACCCCGACGAGTTCTACGTCCACAAGCCGACGTATCAGGCCGGCCACCGGGCGGTGCTGCGCCGGCTGATCGGGGACAAAGCGGTCAAGATGATCTACGTCGAGGGCGAGACCAAGAACACCGTCCGCAACATCCCCACCCCGAAGGCCGACCGCGCCCGGTTCTGCGTCACCGACGACGACGTGCTCGAGCTGGCCGGGTACGCCTGCACCATCGAGGCCCACTACGGGCGGCCGATGGACATCGAATGGGCCAAGGACGGTCTCGACGGGCGGCTCTACATCGTCCAGGCGCGCCCCGAAACCGCGGCCTCGCAGCGCAGCCAGACGACGATCGAAAGCTACGTGCTCGAGGGCAAGGGCGCCGAACGCAAGGAGGTGCTCGCCGAGGGCCGCTCGGTCGGCGAGAAGGTCGCCACGGGCGTCGCCCGGCGGATGGACAACCTCGGGAAGCTGTCGGAGTTCCAGCCCGGCGACGTGCTGGTCGCCGACATCACCACGCCCGACTGGGAACCCATCATGAAAATCGCCGCGGCCATCGTGACCAACCGCGGCGGGCGCACCTGCCACGCGGCGATCATCGCCCGCGAGCTCGGCATCCCCGCGGTCGTCGGCGCGGGTGACGCCACCACGAGCGTGCCCGACGGCGAGCTCGTCACGGTGTCGTGCGTGGAGGGCGACACGGGGCGGGTCTACCGCGGCGAGTTGGGCTTTCGCGTCGAGCACACCGAGGTGTCCGACCAGGAGCGCCCGCAGACCGAGATCATGCTCAACCTCGGCAACCCGGATCTGGCGTTCAAGACGTCGTTCCTGCCGAACGACGGCGTGGGGCTGGCCCGGATGGAGTTCATCATCAACGAGTACATCCGGGTGCACCCGCTGGCCCTGCTCCACCCCGACCGGGTGGACGACGCCGAGGCCCGGCGGACCATCGAAACGCTGACGTACGCCTATTCCGACGGCGCCGATTTCTTCGTGGAGCGCCTATCGGAAGGGATCGGCACCATCGCCGCCGCCTTCTGGCCCAAGCCCGTCGTCGTGCGGATGTCGGACTTTAAGACCAACGAATACGCCAGCCTGGTCGGCGGCAGCGGCTTCGAGGCGGCCGAGAGCAACCCGATGATCGGCTTCCGCGGCGCCTCGCGCTATGCGCACCCGGCCTACGCCGAGGGTTTCGCGCTGGAGTGCCGGGCGATGAAGCGGGTGCGCGAACAGATGGGGCTGACCAACGTCGTGCTGATGGTGCCGTTCGTGCGCCGGGTGGCCGAGGCGGACCTGGTCCTGGCGGAGATGGCCAAACACGGTCTGCGCCGCGGGGAGAACGGGCTCAAGGTCTACGCGATGTGCGAGATCCCCAACAACGTCATCCTCATCGACGAGTTCGCCAAGCGCTTCGACGGGTTCTCGATCGGGTCCAACGACCTCACCCAGCTGACGCTGGGCGTCGACCGGGACAGCGAGATCGTGGCCTTCGACTACGACGAGCGCGACGAGGGGGTCAAGGAGATGATCCGTCTGGCCGTTGAGGGCTGCCGCCGCAACGGGATTCACTCCGGGTTGTGCGGTCAGGCGCCGTCGGATTACCCCGACATGGCCGAGTTTTTGGTTCGCTGCGGCATCGACTCGATCAGCCTGAACCCCGACGTGGTGGTCAAGACCACCCGGCAGGTCCTGGACCTCGAGCGAGCCGTGCAATTGCAGTAGGGCTCCGCGCGCCGTCCCGCCGAGATTGCCGTCACGGCTGTGGTTGGGGGCGCATCCACGACCCTGAGCGCAATCTCGCGAAGGCCGCGGGGAACCTCAGGGCAGCGGCGGCTGGCGATAGAGGGCGGCGCCGGCGACGACGTCGGCCTCGGCCGCGACGAACAGCACCCGCGCGCCCGCCGGCAACCGCTGCGCCCGCTGCCCGAACGCGGCGGCCAGGGCGGTGGTATGCATGCGTTCGCCGTCGGCGACGCCGATCTGCTCGACCGGCACGCCCAGCCGGGCGGCCAGCGCGGTGCGGTATCCGGGCCGGGCGGGGGCGGCGACGATCGCGTCGACGTCGGACAGCAGCACCGCCTGCTCGGAAAGGCACGCGGTCACCGCCCGCCCGGCCGCCGCGGCCATCCGCTCGTCCAGCGCCGCCGACTCCGAAAAGCGCAGGACGTTGCGGGAGTCGGCGAAACCGACCGTGGCGCTGAAGGTTTCATCGCCGATTTCACTCGGGTCGGTCACCCAGGAGACGCGGCTGAGGCCGTAGTCGTCGTCGGACCAGCCGCACAGCATCGCGGCGCCGGCGGCCGAGAACGGGAAGTGCTCGCTCATGCCGTGCCCGGGGTCGGCGTCGCTGGCGACCACCAGCGCGCGCCGGATGGCGCGGCTGCGCATGAACCCGTCGACGATTTGCAGCGCGGTCAGCAGCCCGCACGTGCCGTTGGCGATATCGAAGGAGAACGTGCCATGGGCGCCGGCGTGCGGGTCCTCCGGGTTGGCGCCGATGTCGTCCTGGATCAGTGCGGCGAGCGCCGGCTCACCGAGGTTGCGGTCGCGGTAAATGCCGGCGTTGACCACGAGGTCGAGGTCCTTGGCCTCGCATCCGGCCCGCTTCAGGCAGTCCTTTGCGGCGACGACGGCCAGGTGCAACGCGCTGTGGCGGCCCCGCAGCCGCGGATGTGAGACGTCGATCCGATCAATCACCGTGCCCATAGCGGCTCACCACATCCTCGTCCAGGGTCAACAAGACCACGCCGATTTCCAGCCCGGAGGCCAACGCCAGCAACGCGATTCGCTCCCCTGGCCTGATCCGCCCGGCCTCGAGCTCCTCGACGAGCGCCACCGTGTGGGTCGTGGAGGCGGTGTTGCCGTAGCGGTCGACGGTGATCACCGCGTCGTGGCGCGGGCTGTCGCCGAACACCTCCGACATCCGGGCCATTCCCTTGCGGATGGCGCGCGCGGACGTCTGGTGGGTGATGACGTGGTCGATGTCGTGGATCGAAAGACCAACGGTGTCAAGCACTTCGCTCAACAACAGCGGGGTGTCGGCGATTGCGGCCTTCTGGATGGCGCGGGAGTTGGTGAACATCCGCGCGCCCGGGTCGTCCCCCTGCGGATACGCCAGGCAGAGCCGGCTGTAGTCGGCGACGGTGGTGAAGCCTGCCAGGGCGATGCCGGCCGAACCGGCCGGTGCCCGCTCCAGCAGCAGCGCCGCGCCGGCATCACCCAAGGTCAGGCAGGCCAGCTCCTTGCTCATGATGTTGCGGATGTGCCGTGCCGCATTGTTGGAAAGCTGCGAGATGTACTCGCCGCTGACGACGAGCCCGCGCTCGACGACGCCCTGGCGGATCCAGTTGTTCAGAATCGTTACACCCGTGAGCATTCCGGCGCACGCGTTGGACACGTCGAACGTCATCGCGTTCACCGCCCCGATCCCGCGCGCCACGGCGCTGCTCATGGTCGGCTCGAGCCACTGGGTCAGCCCGTCGCGGAACTTGGTGATGCTGCAACTGATCACCACGTCCAGCGCCGCCGGATCCTGCTGGGCGCTGGCCAGGCAGTTCAGCGCCGCCGAGCTGGCCAGGGTGTAGGAATCCTCGTCGCCCACCGACACCCGGCGTTCGCGGATCCCGGTCAACCGTTCCAGGTCGATGTGGGTGCGGTGGCGGGTGGACGCCATCAGCTCGTCGGTGCTCAGGTGAGTCCCGGGCAGATGCCGGCCCGCGGCCGCGACTCGCGCGACGAAGGGGGCCGCACCGCCCTCCCCGGTTGCTTCCATCACGAGCCAGTGCCGAGTCATCGATGGCACCTCCTTGGCATGTGGGTCACCCACGCATCTCGAGGACTTCGGTCACCGGACGCCGGGCGGTGGGTTGCGGGTGTGGGTCCTTGGCCGGTGACCGGCCGACCCGGATCAGCAGCTGCGGCTGGCCGGAGCCGCCGGTGACTTGCCTGATGATGTCGCGGCTCAGCGATATTTCCGTCATGTGCGTCAGCGTGCAGGTCGCCATGCCGGCCAGGGTGCATTCGAGCAGCACCGCCGACAGCGCCTCACCGCAGCGCAGCACTTCGACCGGCGCATCGTCGTGACGGGTGGACAGGACCACGATCTTGGAGTGGTCCACCTCGATCGCGGCGCGGCGGCGGCCCCCGCCCGCCGGCGGGAAGGCGCGGGCGATGTCGACGCGCGCGGCCTCGGAGCTCGACAGCAGGGCGCTTTCCGGCACGCGGTCGGCGTTCGCTTCGAAGGGCGAAGTCCACCAACGCAATTCGGTCAGGTAGGAGGTATCGGTTCGGCGCAGCTGCTCGGTGAGCCGCGACGCCTCGGCCAGTCTCGGCCGCTCGTCGTCGTCGACCACGTCCAGCGACACTTCGTAAGGGGTCACCGCGGCGCTCAGGGCCGAATGCAGCGTGGGCCACGCGTTCGGTGCGCCCAGGGGAAGCCGGTCGGTGCGGCGACGGAGGATCGCGTCGGCCCGCAGCCGGCATTGCGCCGTCACGTTCGCCACGGGCAGAAAGCCCACACTCGCAAGGTGATCCGGTCTGCCCTCGGTGGGGAATCGTTCGGTGACGCTTTCCCACCCCGCGGCGGCCATGGCGACCCGCAGGTGGTCGAGGACGGCGCCACAGCTCAGGATCAGCTCCCGACCGGTGTGGTCGGTGGCGTGCATCGCGTGGTGCGGGTCGGCCCACAGGTGCAGCCTGCCGCCGTCGGCCACCCACCGCCAGGGCTGGCTGTTGTGCAGCGACGGCGCGCGGCACGCGAGCGTCACCGCGTCCCGAATGACCTGCTCGGTCGGCACTTTCGCATCCATCGTCACCACTTCGTCGATTCCGGTGAGGCAAACTGTATGCCCCATGCGGCGGGTGCGGGCAGGGCCGTTGGTCCCCGACGGCCGGGACGTTGGGACCTGCGGCTGTTACGTCGCACGCGTCCAGAGATCGCGCGCCTCGCGAGCGACGAGGTCGGGTCTGCGGGAGGTGTCGATCCGGTGCGCACCGTTCCAGTCGGCGTGCCCGGCGGCCAGGGCGGCGGCGATCTCCGGTGTCACCTCCGAATTGCCCGCGGGCCTGGTCTTGATCCGCTCGGCCGCAACGTCGGCCGACGCCGCGCACACGAATTCCACCAGCGCCGAATGCGTCTCGGTGGCCAGCCGGCGGGCCGACTCGCGCGTGCGCGGATCGCGCCAGGTGCCGTCGAGGATCACCGAGTGCCCCCCGCCCAGCAACCGCTGCGCGCGTCGGAGAGCGGTCTCGTAGACGACCGCTACCTGGTCGGGGCTGTAGAGCCCGGCGTTCAGCACACCGGGCGCACCGGCGATGGCCCCCGAGTCTCGAAGCTCCCGGCGCACGTCGTCGGTGGAAATAAGCTGCGCGTCAAACGATTCGGCCAGACCGCGCGCCACGGTGGACTTCCCGGTGCCCGGGTTGCCGCCGACGAGGGCCAGGCGAACCGTGCCGGTTTGCAGGTGGGCCGTCGCGATGGCCAGGTGGCGGGCGGCGTCCTCGGCCGCCGCGGCCTTTCCCTGTGACTGTCGAACGCAATCCACCTTCGCCCTGACCACGGCGCGATACGCGATGTAGAACTCGCGCAACGACGGCGGCGCCGTGTCGCCGGAATGGTGCGCGTAGCGCTCGAGGAAATGCGCCGCGAGGTCGTTGCGGCCCAGGAACTCGAGATCCATTGCCAGGAAGGCTGCGTCGTCGATGCCGTCCACGTAGCGCAGTTGGTCGTCGAACTCCAGGCAGTCGAGCAGCGCCGGTTTCCCGTCCACCCAGAAGATGTCGTCGGCGAGCAGGTCGCCGTGGCCGTCCACGATGCGCCCGTCCTCGACGCGGTTCTTGAACAGCGCCGCTCGACCGGTGATGAATTCGGTGGCCAGGTGCTCGATCCGCGGCACGGCTTCGGCGGAGACGCCCGGTGTCGAGGCGTCCGCATAGCGCCGGAGTTCGGAAAGGTTGTCGCGCCAGCGGCGTTCGATCGCTTCCGCCTCGCCCTGGGCGCTGATCACCGGGCCCCGCTGGGCGCGGCGGTGAAACCGGGCCAACACGCCGGCGATCGCGTCCAGCGCGTCCCGAACGGACTGGCCCGGATCGCGAAATGCCATGGCCGCCAGGCGCTCTTCGTCGCGGTAACGCCGCATGACGATGACCGGCTCGGGCGGCCCGCCGGCCGGATCGGACAGATGCGCCACCCCGAGGTAACTGTCCGGCGACAGCCGGCTGTTGAGCTCGACCTCCCGGCGGCAGGCGTGCTCGCGCTGCTGCGGCGCGCGGAAGTCGAGAAAGTCGGTCAGCACCGGCTTCTTGGCTTTGTATGCGCGGTCGCCGGCGAGAATGACGACGCCAGTGTGGGTTTCGTGCAGATCGAGGAACGGCACGGCGGCGGCGCGGCCCTACGACGGCCGGGCCACGATGACGGGCATGCGGACCGAGTGGACGACGGCGTTGCTGACCGAACCCAGCAGCACACCCGACAGGCCGCCCCGGCCGTGGCTGCCCACGACGACGAGTTGGGCGGATTCCGACTGCTCGACGAGCTGGCGCGCCGGCCGGTCGGCGACGACGACCCGGTTCACGGTGACGTCGGGATAGCGTTCCTGCCAGCCGGCCAGTTGTTCGGCCAGGCTCCGCTCGGCTTCACCCTTCACCGCCGACCAGTCAACACCGGGGAGTTCGAAGACGTCGACGTCGCTCCACGCGTGCAGCGCGGTCAATTCGACGCCCCGGCGCGACGCTTCGTCGAACGCGACGCCCACCGCCACCTCCGAGGCCGGGGACCCGTCGATGCCGACGAGCACCGGGGCTTGCTGGGGATGCTCCATGAGCGGGTCCTCGTCGCGGATGATGGCGACCGGGCAGCGCGCGCCGCGCACCACGCTGCTGCTCACCGACCCGAGCAGCAGCCTGCCCAGCGCCCCGCGCCCGTTGCTGCCGACGACGACCATCTCGGCCTCTTTGGACATCTCGACCAGGGTCGGCACCGGGGGTGCACATCGGAGCTCGCTGCGGACGTCGACCTTGCGGTCCGTCGTGACCGCCTCTTCGGCGATCTTGACCGCCTGTTCGAGGACCTGCCGGCCCTGCTCTTCCTGCCACACCGCCACGCCCGTCGACAGCGGAAGGGCCGGATACATCGGCACGGCCGCGTTCACCACGTGGACCACGGTCAGCGGTACGTGCCGCATCGCCGCGTCACGCGCCGCCCAACATACGGCGGCGTTCGAGGCCGGCGATCCGTCAATTCCGACGACGATGCCGTGCCGGTTGGCTAGTGCGGACATGGCGTTCTCCCTCTCCTCCCCCAAAACGCTATGGCGCGAACGCCCGTCGATCATGAGGCTTTAGTCCCCAACCGCATGGCCATGAGGCCTCCGTGGGGCGGTGGGCCTTGACGGGTGCCGGGCACTGGAACATCGTCAGAGAAATGACCGAATGGCCGGTGAGCGTCGACAGGCGCTACCACGACGCGGTGATCCTGGGACTCGACTGTTTGGTGGCGCAGCCGGCGACCGGCCCCGTCGAGGCGCGCGACTCTTCCGCCGCCTTTCTGCGGCGGCTGCGCGAGGTCGGCGTAGCCACCGCCGTCTATTCCGCGAGCGGAGACTGCGCGCACCTGTTGCGGGAGGCGGGAATTGACTACCTCGTCGACGTCGCCGTCGGCTCGGCGGACGGCGTCGAGCGGCCCGATGTGGTGACGTCGGCGGCACGCCTGGGCGTGCGCCCGGTGCGGTGCGTCCTCATCGACTGCGGCGAGGCGGGGCTGACCGCCGGGCGGGACGGCGGCTTCGGCCTCGTCATCGGCCTGGAGCGCAACGGCGGGGCCGACGGGATGCTGTCCTACGGCGCGGACAGAATCGTCGCCGACCTTCCGGAGATCTCGGTGCGGCGCGGGGGCGCCCCGCTGTCGACCATCGCCGACGCGATGGGTGTCTACGGCCAGCTCAAGGAGCTGGTGGCGAGTCGACGACCGGCGGTGTTCCTGGACTTCGACGGCACGCTGTCCGAGATCGTCGCCCAGCCGGAATCCGCCACCCTGGTGGACGGCGCGCTCGAAGTGCTGCGCGCGCTGGCCGCGGAATGCCCCGTCGCGGTGATTAGCGGCCGCGATCTGGCCGATCTTCGCGACCGCGTGCGGCTCGACGGGCTGTGGTACGCGGGCAGCCACGGGTTCGAACTCATCGCACCCGACGGGACCCACCACGACAATGCCGCCGCCATCGGCGCCACCGACGCCCTGACGCGGGCGGCCGGTGGGCTGGCCGAGCTGCTCGCCGATGTGCCCGGGGTTCAGGTGGAGCACAAGCGGTTTGCCGTCGCGGTCCACTACCGCAACGCGGATCCAGGACACGTCGACCGGGTCGTCGCGACGGCACGCAAAGTCGGGCGGTCCCAATGCCTGCGGGTCACCACGGGCCGCAGAGTCATCGAGCTTCGACCGAGCATCGAGTGGGACAAGGGCAGGACGCTCAACTGGATCCTGGAGAAGATCGAGCAAACGGGTGGCGACTCCGTGTTGCCGATCTACGTCGGCGACGACCTCACCGACGAAGACGCGTTCGACGCTGTTCAATTCGACGGCGTGGGAATTGCGCTGCGGCACACCGAGGACGGCGATCGTCCCTCCGCCGCGCTGCTCAGCCTGGCTGATCCGTCCGCGGTGTGCGATTTCGTCCGGCGGCTGGCCGACGATCTGCACGAGGCGGCGTCCGCACCCAACGATCCGTGGGAACTGGTGTACGAGGGCTACGACCCGAAGTATGAGCGGCTGCGTGAAACGCTGTGCACCGTGGGCAATGGCTACGCCGCCACCCGTGGCTGCGCCCCCGAGACGACCGCGGGCGAGGCACACTACCCCGGCACCTACGCGGCCGGCATCTACAACACGCTGACCGATCGGATCGCCGGGCGGACCGTGCAGAACGAAAGCCTGGTCAACCTGCCCAACTGGCTGTCGCTGACCTTCCGGATCAACGGCGGCGCCTGGTTCGACATCGACGACGTCGAATTGCTGTTCTACCGGCAGACTTTCGACCTGCGACACGCGACCTTGACCCGCACCCTGCGATTCGCCGACGCCGCGGGCCAGATCACGACGCTGACTCAGCAACGATTCGCGTCGATGCGCCAGCCGCACGTGTTCGCGATGCAAACGACGATCGGCGCCCAGAACTGGTCGGGCACGGTCGAATTCCGTTCGCTGCTGGACGGCGGCGTGCGCAACACCATGGTCGAGCGCTACCAGTCGCTGTCCAGCACCCACCTCGCGGCGCCGGGGATCGACGAGTACGGGTCCGAATCGGTGATCCTGCGCACCGAGACGTCACAGTCGCGCATCGCCATCGCGGTGGCCGCCCGCAGTACCGTGTGGTGCGACGACGAACGGGCCGCCGCGCGTTATGAATTCGTGCGGGAGCCCGACCGTGGTGGCCACGACATCGAGGTGGCGCTGGCCGCGGGGCAATCGGTCACCTGCGAGAAGATCGCCACGATCTTCACCGGGAGGGACAGCGCGATCTCGGAGCCGGCCAGCGCCGCCCAGCAGCACCTCGACGCCGCCGGCCGGTACGCCGAGCTGCACCGCCAGCATGCCCGGGCCTGGGACCTGTTGTGGGAGCAATGCGCCATCGGCCTGACCGACGGCCCGGACGCGCTGCGCATCCTGCGGTTGCACTTGGTGCACCTGCTGCAGACGCTCTCCCCGCACACCGCCGAACTCGACGCCGGCGTCCCCGCCCGGGGCCTGCACGGCGAGGCCTACCGCGGACACGTCTTCTGGGATTCGCTGTTCGTCTCACCGGTGCTGTCCGTACGGATGCCCAATGTGGCACGCTCGCTGCTGCTTTACCGTTATCGGCGGCTGCCCGAGGCCCGCCGCGCGGCACGCAGAGCCGGCTATCTGGGCGCCATGTATCCCTGGCAGTCGGGCAGCGACGGAACCGAGGTGAGCCAGGAACTGCACCTCAATCCGAAGTCCGGCCGGTGGAATCCCGACGCCAGCGCCCGCGCCCATCACGTCGGCCTGGCCATCGCCTACAACGCGTGGCAGCACTACCAGGTCACCGGCGACAGGCAGTTCCTGGTCGACTACGGCGCCGAGATGCTCGTCGAGATCGCGCGATTCTGGGTGGGGCTGGCGAGCTTTGACGAAGCCCGGGGCCGCTACACGATCACGGGCATCATCGGCCCGGACGAGTTCCATTCGGGCTACCCCGGCAAGGAATACGACGGGATTGACAACAACGCATACACCAATGTCATGGCGGTCTGGACCATCCTGCGGGCGATGGATGCGTTGGACCTGCTTCCGCTGCGCGACCGCCTCGACCTCGTCGGAAAGATCGACCTGAAGAGCGAGGAGCTGCGCCGGTGGGATCACGTGACGCGGCGCATGTTCGTGCCCTTCCACGACAACGTGATCAGCCAGTTCGAGGGCTATGCGCAACTGGCGGAGTTGGATTGGGACGATTACCGGCGGCGGTACGGGAACATTCAGCGCCTCGACCGGATCCTGGAGGCCGAGAACGACAGCGTGAACAATTACCGGGCGTCCAAGCAGGCCGACGTGCTGATGCTGTTCTACTTGCTGTCCTCGGACGAGTTGCTGGCCGTGTTCGGCCGGCTCGGCTACCGCTTCGCGCCCGAGCGCATCCCGGAGACCGTGGACTATTACCTGGCGCGCACTTCGGAGGGCTCGACGCTGAGCGCGCTCGTCCACTCCTGGGTGCTCACCCGCGCCAACCGGCATCACGCCATGAAGTACTTCGTGCAGGTCCTCGCCTCCGACATCGTCGACATCCAGGGCGGCACCACCGCTGAAGGCATCCACCTGGCCGCGATGGCCGGCAGCATCGACCTGCTGCAGCGGTGTTTCACCGGACTGGAAACCCGTGACGATCGGCTGATCCTGAGCCCGCAATGGCCAAAAGGGTTGGATCCCATTGAGTTCCCATTCGTGTATCGCGGCCAGCGCCTACACCTTCGGGTCAGCGGCCGGGCGGCCGAGCTGACCTCCGAGGCGGGAAACAGCGCGTCGATCGTGGTGGAGTGCCGCGGCCGGGTGCAGGACCTGCTGCCCGGGCACGCCGTCGAGGTCGCCTGAGCTTTGGTGACCAACGCCCGCCAACCGGGGTCCAACGGCCCTGCTTCCGCCGGCCGTGTCTCCATAGCGTTGACCGGTGAGGGGCCGCGGTGGCCCGGTGGGCGGTAAGCAGGAGGACGCGATGGACAATCCGCGGGCGTCGCAGCGGATCGTGGTGGGTATCGACGGCTCGGAAGCCGCGATCAACGCGGCCAAGTGGGCCGCCGCCGAAGCCGTCAGCCGCAACATCCCGCTGCGGCTCATCCATGCCATCCCCCAACGGGATGGCGACGATGACAGCCTGGACATCGAATACGCCCAGGAGTCGTTGCGCGCCGCCGATGCGGCGGTTCGCGCGACGGGCGAGCGGGTCGATGTCGAATCCGACATCGTGCGCGGCTCATCCGAGGCCGTATTGATCGACGAATCGCAAAACGCCGCAATGGTTTGCCTCGGGTCGGTGGGGATGGGCTGGGTGGCGCGCAAGGTGCTCGGCTCGACCGCCGACACCGTGGCGCACAAGGCGCACTGCCCGGTGGCGATCATTCGCAGCGGCCGCGCCGCCGCGCACCCGGATGGCGGATACGTCGCCGTCGCGGTCGAGGAATCGCCAGCCAACGACGCGGTGCTCGAGCACGGCTTCCGCGAGGCGCGCCTTCGTGGCGCGTCCATCCTGGCGATGGGGGTCTGGCGATGGGGACTCGGGGAGATCCCATACAGCCAGCTGAACCATCGACTCGGCCCATGGGCATCGCGGCATGGCGAGGTCCACGTTCAGCCCGTCTCGGCGCGGCGCGGGGCCGCCGAATTTCTCTCGCGCACACTGGAACCCGTGCAACTGGCGGTGGTCGGTACCGAGGACGCGGACAAGGTCGCCCGCATGGTCGGGCCGGTCACCACGCACTCGGGCGGCCGCCCGGGGTGTTCCGTGCTCGTCGTGCGCGACTGACGGCGGACTACCCGGCCGCCCACTGGATGGCGCGGTCGAGGTCATCGAGTGAGAACACCGCGAACTCGCCGGGCACCATCCACGCCACGGCGTGCAGGACGTGGGCGACCCAGTCCTTGTCGGAGACCACGGCGATCCGCTTGAACGCCGCATGGTGCGGCAGGACGGTGCCGAGGCCCAGCTTGAGATCCTCGAGAAATCCGCCCGGCCCGAATCCCTCGTAATCGGGCGCGATCACCTCGACGATCCGGACCTCGCCCGTCTCTAGCACCTGCTCGATCTCGGGCTTGAAGTCACGCAGCTCGTCCCCGCGCAGGCGCCCCGAGACGCGGATGCCGATCACCTTCTCCGGCATGTCAGTCAGCAATTCGATCAATTTACGAGCCTCCTTCTCAACGGACAACCACCACTGGAACGCGGGCCGACTGCGCCACCGCCGAACTCACCGAGCCGAGCAGCATCCCGGGGAATCCGCCGCGGCCGCGGCTGCCGACCACCACCAGCTGAGCGTGTTCAGATTCCTTCAGCAACCATTCGGAGGGCTTGTCGCAGAACAGTTTCCGTTCGACGTGCACCTCGGGATGGCGCTCCTGCCAGCCGGCGAGGCGTTCGGCGAGGATCTCTTGCGCCTCCTTCTCGCGGTCGTGCCAGTCCATGCCCAGGATGGGGAACACGCCCACATCGCTCCACACGTGCAGCGCCACCAACCCCACTCCCCGCCGCGACGCCTCGTCGAACGCCAGGGCGGTTGCCGCCTCGGACGCGGGGGATCCGTCGATGCCCAGCACCACCGGCGCGCCGGTGTCCGGGGTCACCTCGGAGTGGATCACCGCGACCGGGCAGTGCGCGTGGTGCACGATCCCCGTGGCCACCGAGCCCAGCAGCAGTCGGCCCACGGCGCCCAGCCCCTCGCTGCCGGTGACGAGCATCCACGCGTCCCTTGAGGCCTCGATCAACGCCGGGACGATGGCCGAATACACCGTCTCGGTGCGTATTTCGGGGGGGTTGGCGTCGCCGACGCTGGCGCTGAGCGTCTTTCGGGCCTGGTCCATGACGTGCTCGGCGCCCTCGCGCTGCCAGTCGGGCATGTCGGCATACAGCTGGCCCACCGGCCAGCCGACCACGACGGGCGGCACGGCGTGCATGAGGGTGATCGGCAGCTCGTGCATGATCGCCTCACGCGTTGCCCAGGCGACGGCGGCGTCGGATGCGGCCGAGCCGTCGACACACACCAGCACTCCGAACTTCTTTGCGCTTTCCGTCATTGTTCGCTCCTCTACGCTGACGCCTCGTCGGATCCGGGTAGCTCGATCTCGAGGTGGCGAATCGACCCGTAATCGATGGGCCTGCAACGCCACCCGAGGTCGAAGAAGACGCTGAGCATCAGGTGATTCTCGCCGAGCACGTCCGCGACGAAGCGTTCGACGCCGTGGGCTCGGGCGATGGGGGCCAGGTGCTTGAGCAGGGCGGTGCCCACGCCCACCGAATGGTCTTCGTGGGCACCACGATCGCGACCTCGGCGGCGGTCGGGTCGTCGACCACCACGCAGTGGGCCACGCCGATCAGCCGGTCGGCGTCGAAGGCTCCGAGCGCGTACAGCCCGTCCGCGGGCTCGGTGAGCCTGGCAACCAGGTCGTGCAGCGGCGACAGCTGCATGGTGAAGAAGCGGAAGTACCGGTCATGGTCGGACAGGTGCTGATGAAGCGCCAGCACCGCGTCGGCGTCGGCGACCGTGAGCGGGCGCAACGACACCAGGCGCCCGTCGAGCAGCCGAACCGTACCGGCGACGTCCACCGCGCGATCACCCACGCTGCTCGACGTTATTGCGGGGCGACGCGATCGGGCCAGGGCCGTTAGACCCCTCGGCCGCCCCCATTGGTCCCGCTGCGTGGGGCCGCTACTGGTCGATGAGCGGGGCGACCCAGTGCACCCGGGTGCCGCCCTCGGGCGGACCGGTGATCTCGCACGCGCCGCCCAGTTGTTCGGCGCGGCGCGTCATGTTGCCCAGGCCGCTGCGGCGCGTGTTGTCCGCCGGTATGCCGGAGCCGTTGTCGACGATGTCGAGGACGAACATGTCCGCGACGCTGATCTCGACCGTCAGCCGCGACGCGCCGGAATGCCGCAGGGCGTTGCTGACGGCCTCCGTGGTCACCGCCTCGGCGTGGTCGGCTAGCTCGCCGCCGACGGCGGTCATCGGCCCGTGCATGCGGACCGTGGTCACGACGTCGCGGCTCTCGGTCAGATCGGCGACCACGTGCTGAATCCGGTACCGGAAGTCGGCGTTCTTTCCCGGCGGGGACTTCAGCTGGAAGATCGTCGTGCGAATCTCCTCGATGATGGTCTGCAGGTCGTCGAGCGTGCGGTTGAGCCGGTCGGCGACCTCCGGGGACCGCGCCCGCGCCAGCGTCCCCTGCAAATCCATGCCGGCGGCGAAGAGGCGCTGGATGACGTGGTCGTGCAGGTCGTGCGCGATCCGTTCGCGCTCAGCCAGGATGGTCACCTGGCGCGCGTCGTCGCGGGCCGACGCGAGCACCAGCGCCATCGCGGCGTGCGTCGCGAAGTCGTTGACCAGATCGAGGTAGCTCTCGTCGAAGGGCGGCTGGTCGGCGCCGCGGGCGATGGCGATCACGCCGACGACCTCGTCGCGGGCGCGCAGCGGCATCAGAATGGCCGGGCGCTGCCCGACGTCGGTGAACGCCTGGATCGGATATTGCAGGGTCTCGGTGATCAGCGGTTCGCCCGAGCGGAAGACGGTGCCGCTGGTGGAAGCGTCCACGGGCACCCGCTGTCCCACCACCTCGGTCGCGTGCACGCCGACCGCCGCCGAGACCACCAGCGTGTCGACCTCGTCATCGGGCAGGTCGGGGTCGGCCGGTACCAGCACGATGGCCTGCTCGGCGCCGGTCAGGACGCGGGCGCGGTCGGCGATCAGCTGCAGCGGCCGCCGGTGCGGCTCGGCGTCGGAGAGCAGCGCGGTGGTGATTTCG